>SEDG01000764.1 GCA_004295885.1 Pedobacter sp.
ATTACTAATATTTCTTTTAATACAGAGCCAAGCGATAAAGGCTTAAAGACAACTGCCAAAATACAATTTCGTGATATGTCTAAAAAGGCATTAGCCAATAAAACGGTAAACTGGCGGGTGCTTTCTAATTATGATGTTTATACAAAGGGTAAGGGGACAACAGACCAAAATGGAATATTAACCTTGGTGGTTACCAGTAAAGCCGGAGAGATAATTACCAAAGGTGATATTATTACCGACATCAACATTGCTGAAAAAGAAACGGCGACTGCCAGTTTTAAACTAAAGCAAACTGCCAATGATTTTGATGTTCAATTTTTCCCAGAGGGAGGTCAATTAGTTAATGGCATTCCCAATCAAGTAGGATTTAAAGGTGTTAAAACTTCTGGTTTAAGCGTAGATTTTAAAGGCAGCTTAGTAGATGAGGCAGGTAATGAACTAACTACGTTTACCTCATCCTATGCAGGTATGGGTTCTTTATTTATGACCCCTGAAACAGGAAAAACTTACAAGGCTAAAATCACATTTAAAGATGGAAGCGTAAAAATATTCGATTTACCGAAAGCAGTTGATGCTGGCATAACCTTACAAATCACCAATTCGAACGCAGAATTTATCAATTTGAAAGTATTGGCAAACAGCCCATATTTTGAAGCCAATAAAGACAAAGGTTTTTTTATCGTGGCGCAAAGCACAAATGTGGTTTATTATGCCGCAAAAGCTGAGCTGAAAAATCAAGTTATTACTACCAAAATACCAAAAAAGAATTTCCCATCTGGCATTGTCCAGATTACTTTATTTAATGATAAGGGAGAACCAATTAGCGAAAGATTGAGTTTTGTTTTGCATCAGGATGCGATGAGTTTGGCACTTAAATCTGACTTACCAATTTACAAACCTCGCCAGAAAGTTAAAATGACTTTAGATGCTAAAAGTGCTGGCTTACCTACATTAGGTAATTTCTCTGTTTCAGTAATTGATGAGCAAAAAGTTCCAGTAGATGAAAACAGTGAAACCACGATATTAAGTTCTTTATTGTTAACATCTGATTTAAAGGGATACATAGAAAAACCTAATTATTACTTCACCAAAACGGATGAAAAGAAATTAGCTGACTTAGATAAGTTGATGCTTACACAGGGTTATCGTAGGTTTAGTTACAAAGATATTTTGGCAAATAAATATCCAGTAGTTACCATCGCTCCTGAAGAAGGAATTAGTATAACAGGAACTCTAAGAGACCGTACAGGTATGCCCATTAGAAAAGGCGCCATGCGATTAATGGTTCCTGGCAAACCAATCTCTGCCGAAACGATTACGACCAACATGGGCGTTTTCAGGTTTCAAAACTTAAACCTACCAGATTCATCGGCAGTGGTGGTTAGTGCAAAACGGTAGAAATTAAAGGTGCTGCTATTAAAAAACCTAGTCACGCAGATCATAGTGCACTATCTGGCCTGAATATGACGCCTGATCATTTATTAAGCGCTGACAGATTTGTTGGTGGATGTAACTTCTTACTAGAGTGCCTAAAAACAATGGCTACAGGAATGACGTTCGACACAGAAAATTTTTATGTGTCGAGAGATTTTAATCAAGGCGGCAGAACACCCGTGCAAGTGTTCATCAATGGGAATCCAGTTGACACTAGAGATATCAACTCTGTTAGTGCCGCAGAAATAGAATCGGTAGAAGTTTTTCTAAAAGACGACTTAGGCACTGTAGATAGAGCTTATGGAACCAAAGGAGTATTAGTGACGCTGATGGAAGAGGTTCTTATCGTGCTGTTATAGAAGGTTTTGATAAAAATGGAAATGTCGGAAGGATTGTTTATAGGTATACTGTTAAGTAGATTTAGCGAACTAATATTAGGCATTTGAGCAATTTTTTGCTTTTTATCGTCATTCCGGTGAAACGGGAATCTTAAAGCGCCAGACAATAGGAATTAACCTTCCCTTTGCATTACGATACCCAATCGAGTTGGGTATGACGTAAAACACAAAGCAATTGCTAAAAAGGTATTCGACAAGCTCAGACTAACAAATTTATTTTAAAACCTCTTTAACACCTTTACACATTTCTACCAATTTTTTATAGGAAGCTTCAGAATTATGCTGCTTTTTAAAATCTATTTCTATATTTCCTGGCGATGATTTTAAATAAAATCTAACACTATCTCCTAAGGCAACTTCCTCATCCTTGATATCGCTGGGAGCCGTAAAGATCTTATCATCTCCTAAGGTCTCCTCTAGATATTTAGTTACTTTTTCAGTTTTATTTTCAGGATAAGATGCATCCAAGCTATAGCCAGCATCTGTACTCCTAACGCTTATAGAAACGTTATCGTCGTTTCCATTAAAATTGCAGCTAACTAATAGAGCTGGGATAAGTGCGATTAAATAATATGTTTTTTTCATGTTATTTTTTTTAATTAAATATTAAATCTTATAGTCATACTGACGAAGAGCATCTCACTCGTAACATAAAATTGAGATTCTTCGCGATGCTCAGAATGACAAATCAAGAAGAATGACAAAAATTTATTAATTACTTCCTGCCCTGCCTTTAATATCTTCAGTTGCAGTATTTCTATTCCTTGCGGAT
>SEDG01000765.1 GCA_004295885.1 Pedobacter sp.
AACAAATGAACGTCGGTTCTTATAATTTACGTTATGATAATCAGACAGATTCTGCAGCTGGAAATGGATGGAAGTTGCGTTATCCAATTATAGCACAAGTGATTAAGTTTAACGATCTGAATGTTTTTGGTGTGCAGGAAGGCTTTCATCACATGTTAAATAACCTAGCGGATAGTTTGCCAGGTTACAAGTGGATAGGTGTGGGTAGAGACGGTGGACAAAAAGGTGAACATTCTGCCATCTATTATAAGGAAGCCAAGTTTAAACTGTTAAAAAGCGGCAACTTTTGGTTTTCGCCTACGGATACCGAAAAACCTAATGTAGGTTGGGATGCGGCATTAACTCGTGTTTGCACTTGGGCACAATTTAAGGAGATAAAAACTGGCTTTGTATTTAACTTTTTCAATGTGCACATGGATCACGTAGGTGTTGTGGCACGTAATGAAAGTGCTAAATTAATCATGGCAAAAATGAAGGAAATGACTGGTGGTAAGCCAACAATCTTGACAGGAGATTTTAATGCCAATCAAACTTCTGATGCTTACCTTACCATAAATGAATCGGGATTGTTAAAGGATAGTTATGTTTTATCGCCAATTAAATTGGCCAATGGTCCTACTTTTAATGGGTTTAAGATTGGAGGCAACAACAGCAATGCCCGTATCGATCATATTTTTGTGACCAAACAGTTTAAGGTAAAACGTTATGGTATTTTAACACAAACATTCAATGGCAAATTGCCTTCAGATCATTATCCAGTGGTGATTAATGTAAGTTATTAGGAGAGCGAGGAACGATGGGGTTTGTAGCCAAATAGAAGGATTAAAATACTAATCCCTTCTGCTTTCTACAGTATAAACGAAACTATCGGCCCTGTAATAACCTAGGTTAAATTCGATTGGCCTATCTCCTTGGTCATAAACAAAACGCTTTCTTACTAAAATAGCAGAACCTGCTTCTACCTCCAACTTGGCACTGATAAACTTATCGGCTTCCTTGGCACTAATTTCTTCCTTAGATAAATTGGCGACAACAGAATGTTCTTTCTCTAGAATCTCATAAAGTGGACGTTTAAAATCTTCTTCGCCAGTTAATCCTACCCTTGGATGAAAATAAGAGATGAAATATACAAATGGACCTTCTAATCGACCTCTTAACCGCTCCAACTTTAACACCTTTTTATCGGTACTGATATCAAAAAAGTGAGCTAATTTTTCATCAGGGGTAACCCAACTAATGTGTAGTTCAAAGTTTTTAATCGGTATGCCCCTCGCTTGCATCTCTTGAGAAAAGCTTAGCCAGTTGTTAGATTTTGAGCTTACTGAAACCTCGGCAACCTTGGTTCCAACGCCTTTTTTTCTAATCAACAGACCTTCATATACCAATTT
>SEDG01000766.1 GCA_004295885.1 Pedobacter sp.
CCTGAAATGGTGGAAGAAGCTGAACTACCAGAAATTGTACACGAGAAGCCTGCTGAAGAAACTCCTAAGAAAAAACCTGTTTTTAAAGCCGAGCCAATAACTCCTGATGTTAAAGAAACACCAAAGGTTGAAACAAAACCAATTGTTAAGGAAGAAGTAAAAACTGATACTAAAGCAGAACCTAAACTTGAAAAACCAGCTGAGGAACCAAAACCAGTAAAAAAAGTAGATTTTGAAATCACCAATCCTGATGATATTAAAATTGATGATAAAGGGCAGTTAGGATTTTTTTAAAGTTTTAAAGTCCTTGGTTGGTGTCCTATCCATCCATATTAACCAAATAGACACATAGAAAGCAAAACTATGTGTCTAGGTGGTTTTTTCATCTGCGAAATCCCCAAATCAGCGGGAAAAATACAATTCCTTGGTTGGTGTCCTCACCAATCTATAATTAACCATATAGATACATAGAAAATGCAACTATGTGCCTATGTGGTTTAAAAATCTTTGTTTTAATCTTTTTAATTTATATTTGCATTACTCAAAGGGGTGCTGGCTTTTCACAAACTCAAATTGTAAAAGCTAGCTGAGATTATACCCATTTTGAGGCGAACGGTAGAAGGTAAATAGGTGGAAGGTTTCAAGCCCTCCGCCATAAAACCCTCCAGCCTTCTGCCTCAAATGTACCTGATCTGGATAATGCCAGCGTAGGATGGAGGTTGTTTTACATTGCTGTTTCGCCCCTGCAACAGTTTTAAATATTTTATTTTTTAACTGTCTCTTGCAGACAAAAAGCATTGTAAATGATGAATTTTCAGGAATGGTTTGCGTTATTGTACGACCAGATTTTAGCCACCTCATTTCTAGAGTGGTTTGCAGTATTTTTTGGTGTAATGGAAGTGTTATTAGCTAAGCGCAACAACATTTTGCTTTATCCAGCAGGTATTATTGGGATCTTATTATCTCTCTATTTAAAAATCGATGCCCGTTTGTATGCCGAAAGTCTACTGAGTATGTACTACTTAGTGATGAGTTTTTACGGTTGGATAATTTGGACTAAACGCAAAGACAAAAACGAAATGTTACCTGTAAGTTGGATGAATAAACAGGAGTTTAAGATAGCTTTTGCCATTGCCATGGGTGGTTATTTTGTGCTGTATTTTGTGCTTGTCAATTTTACCAATTCTGATGTACCTATTTTGGATGCATTTGTGTCATCAACAGCTTGGGCAGGGATGTGGTTATTGGCTCGTCGAAAAATAGAGACCTGGATTTTTTTTAACGTATCAAATATAGTGGCTATCCCACTCTTATGGCATAAAGGATTAGAACTCTTTTCATTATTAACCTTATTTTTATTTATCGTTGCCATTTTCGGTTTCCTTGA
>SEDG01000135.1 GCA_004295885.1 Pedobacter sp.
GGATGGTCTGTTATGGCCAATTGTGTTGGTATTTTTCCGCCAGATGCCACTTTCTCACTTAAATCTATACAACCATATAAAGTTCCTGAGTTATCTGCACCTATAATATATAGGGCACCATCTTTATCATAAGAAGTTGAAAAGCCTTCTTTACCTGCAGCATGAGATTGATTTTTAAGTGCAGCTGGAAATAGACCATCAAGGACTTTGTCATTCGCTGTACCTATTACGATTGTCGACTTTCCTTTAGGTAATTTTTCTTTGTAATTTATAACAGTCAATTTTACTTCATAACCAGCCTTAATTAAGCTGTTAAGCAAACGTTTTGCTCCAAAACCTACTCTTTGCCCACCTTGTGAAGAAACATATATTGTTTTAGATTCCTTAGGTAGTTTAGCTGCTTCAGAAATTATTGGAGCTATAAATAAAAGGGAAAAGAAGATTAGAAAATTTCTCATTCAATTTGGTTCAAGCATTTAAACTTTATAAGTTTAAACTATATTTGGTTCACAATATTGTTTAAATATAAAAACAACATTCAAATATAAGTAAATCAATTTTTTGTTTAGTGTAATATTTCTGCAAGTTAATGTAGCATATTAGCATTTGCATTTTACAGTTTCAGAAAAACTTTAATTAAAGATTAGATTAATTATAACGACAATTACTATGATAGTTAAAACACCGACAAAACAGTTGCTATAATCTTCAACATCGAATAAATCGTAACGTTTCATTTTCTTAGGTTGATATTTTAACCCAAGAAAAAAACAAAAAATCTGCTTAACCCTTTTGCCCAGATTTGCTAATAATAAGCTACCTAGTACGTAAATAATTATTTCACCTAAAAAAGCCATGAAAAATCTCAACTTATGCCCTATAATAAATATGCCAATATAACATAATACTTAGGCAATAAAATACAATTAAAAATATCCAATTACTGTTTTATTTGTAAACTTGGATAATTATAAGCCGATATGATTGATATATTTCAATTATTCATCATATAGGCTTGAACGACTTGCTAGCGTTAACGATAGAAGCGGCATCCTTTTTGGCTGTCATCCTGAGCTTGTCGAAGGACAGCCAAAAAGATACAGCGGATAGCGTGTTAAAACGCCCAAATAATTTATAATATTAAACTAGATATAAATATGTTTTCATTACAAGGCAAAAAAGCAGTTGTAACAGGCGGAGGAAGCGGAATTGGAAAAGCAATTGCAACTATATTGGCTAAACAAGGTGCAGAAGTGCACATTATAGAGTTAGGTTTGGAACAAGCATCAGCTTCGCTAGCAGAAATTACAGGTGTAGGCGGAAAAGCTTTCAGCTATGCCTGCGATGTGACTGATCACCAAGCTGTTGTTGATACTTTTAAAGGAATTGGCGCAATAGATATTTTAATCAACAACGCTGGAATTGCACATGTTGGCAAAGTAGATACTACATCAGAAACTGATTTCGACAGGGTGATGAATGTAAACGTAAAAGGTGTTTACAACTGTTTACACGCAGTAATCCCTCAACTTCGTTTAGCTGGCGGTGGTGTAATTATTAACATGGCATCAATTGCTGCTTTAATCGGATTGCCAGACCGATTTGCTTATAGTGCGGCAAAAGGGGCTGTAAAAGCAATGACAATGAGTATTGCAAAGGATTATATCAATGAAAAAATCAGGTGTAATTCAATTTCTCCAGCAAGGGTTCATACGCCATTTGTTGATGGATTTTTACAGAAAAACTATCCAGATAATATCCCTGAAATGTTCGAAAAATTATCAAAATCGCAACCAATTGGCAGAATGGGCAAACCTGAAGAAGTGGGTGCTTTAGCTTTATTTTTATGTAGCGATGAAGCTTCTTTTATTACAGGATGCGATTACCCAATTGATGGTGGATTTACGACTTTAAATAATTAAATTATACAAAATGAAATTAATAAGATTTGGCGAAGCTGGTGCTGAAAAACCAGGTGTAATTATAAACGAGAAATATTACGATGTTTCTAGTTTAGTAAGTGATTATGATGAAAAATTTTTCGCTGGTGATGCCATTACAAAATTAGCTGAAGCCATTAAAACTGCAGAATTACCTGAGGTTGATCAAAGTGTTAGATTAGGTGCAGCCTTAGCTCGTCCGTCTAAAATAATTTGCGTTGGTTTAAATTACAAAGACCACGCCGCAGAAACCAATGCAGCAATACCTACTGAACCCATTTTGTTCTTTAAAGCTACAACTGCTATTGTTGGTCCGAATGATGATTTAGAAATTCCTAAAAACAGTGTAAAAACGGATTGGGAAGTAGAATTGGCTATTGTGATTGGCAAAAAAGCTAAATATGTTTCAGAAGCCGATGCTTATGACCACATTGCTGGCTATGTTTTGCATAATGATTATAGCGAACGCGAATTTCAATTGGAGAGAAACGGACAATGGGTAAAAGGTAAAAGTGCAGACACTTTCGCTCCTATCGGGCCCTTTATTGCAACACCTGATGAAATTGCCGACGTCCATAATCTTCGCCTTTGGTTAACGGTAAATGGAAAACCATTGCAGGACGGAAATACAAGCAACTTGATTTTCAATGTTCCATTTATGATTTCCTACATCAGCCAGTTCATGACTTTATTACCAGGGGATGTAATTACAACTGGAACACCAGCTGGAGTTGGACTTGGTCAGAAACCTACACCTTGGTACTTAAAACCTGGCGATGTTGTAGAATTGGGAATAGATGGATTAGGAAGTAGCAAACAAAACGTTAAGGCTTACCAATAAACATCCAAATATTTTTTTGTATTTTAACGGGCAACTCTTAATCTTAAAACAATTGATTAAAACTTTGACAATTTTTGACATAATTCACAAGAAAGTTGTCAAAGTTTCAAATCTAAAATCTCAGCTCAAATGGATAGATACTGTTTTACCCTCGACCTTAAAGAAGACAAAAAATTAATTGAAACTTACAAACAGTACCACAGATCTGTTTGGCCAGAAGTGAAAGATAGTTTAAGGGATGTTGGCGTTATAAACTTAGAAATCTATTTATTGGAGAATAGACTTTTCATGATCATGGAAGTTGATGATGATTTTACTTTCGAACAAAAAAGGAAAGCCGATTTTGCAAACTCAAAAGTACAGGAATGGGAAAAATTGATGTGGAATTTTCAACAGGCATTACCTTGGTCAAAAGCGGGCGAAAAATGGGTAATGATGGATCAAATATTTGAATTATAAATGATTGACAGTCACGTTCATTTTTGGAATTTCGACCCAATTAGAGATAATTGGATAACGGAAGACATGGGCATCATCAGAAATGATTTTATGCCCAATGATATTTCAAAAACTTACAGGGAAATTGGTATAACAGGCTGTGTTGCTGTCCAGGCTAATCAGAGCGAAACCGAAACTGAATTTCTAATGGGTTTAGCTAGTCAGAATTCTATTATTAAAGGCATAGTTGGGTGGACAGATTTAAAAGCCGATAACTTAGCTGAAAGATTAAACCATTGGAAACAATATCCATTAATTAAAGGTTGGCGACACGTCTTACAAGCAGAGCAAGACGAATTTATTTTAGATGATCAATTTGCTGCAGGTGTTAAAACTTTAAATGAATTTGGCTACACTTATGATTTGTTGTGTTACCATACCCAATTAAATGCCATTAATAAATTAGTGGAGAAACTAGCTAACCAACCCTTAGTTTTAGACCATTGTGGTAAACCAGATGTGAAAACACAAGCTTTAAAAACTTGGGATGATAACATTAAAATCTTGGCTAAGAACCCAAATGTATACTGCAAAATATCAGGCTTATTAACCGAAGCTGATTGGTATAATTGGACAGAGACTGAAATTTTTAATTGTTTTGATATCATATTTAAACATTTCGGAAGCGATAGAATCATGTATGGCAGCGATTGGCCTGTTGTTTTAGTCAGTAGACCTTACACAGATTGGTTTAACTTGGTTAACAAATATGTTTCTCAATTTACTGAAGAAGAAAAAATCAAGGTTTTTGAAGGGAATGCGAAAGGCTTTTATAAAATATAAACTTTTAAAAATTGAATTTGAGTTATCGTCATTTCCACGAAGGTGGGAATCTTAAAACGTAATACATTTTAATAGTTAGCGCATTACGATGCCCAGTCAAGCTGAGCATGACGAATACTCAAAAAAAGCATAATAGCACAGGATGGAAAATAAAATATAAAACATTAGTTTTCCGCTTTTAAAACAAGGTCTGATAAAGACAACCAAATAAAAAATGAGTAAAAAAATCACCTTCCCTTATCATTCACAATATCCATCTGTAGCCGACTTAAGACGTAAAGCAAAAAGTAGAATTCCTAAGTTCGCCTTTGACTACTTAGAGGGCGGTTGCAATGAGGGACTTAATTTATCTCGTAACGAAAGTGATTTCGGCAATATTCTTTTAAAGCCCAACTATCTACGTGTTGGTGGAGAAATAGACATGTCGGTAGAATTATTCGGATGTAAATACAGCGCTCCCTTTGGCGTATCCCCTATTGGTTTACAAGGCTTAATGTGGCCAAATGCTCCCGAAATTTTGGCTAAAGCTGCCGCTAAACACGATATCCCTTACACCCTAAGTACTGTTTCTACCAGTAGCATTGAGCGCATAGCAGAAGTATCTGATGGAAAAGCATGGTTTCAATTATATCATCCAACAGAAAACAGTTTAAGAGATGATATTTTAAATCGCTTAAAAGCAGTTGAGTGCCCAGTTTTAGTGGTTTTAGTTGATGTGCCTGCATTTGGTTTAAGGTATAAAGAAATCAAAAGCGGACTGTCTATACCGCCTAAAATGTCGATTAACAATATTTTGCAGGCTTTTGCTCGTCCGTTGTGGGGCATTAAAACCTTGCAACACGGCATTCCATCTTTTGCAACCTTAAAACCTTATATGGAAAAAGGTTTAGATATGTCGCAGTTGGGGCAGTTCATGAACAAAACTTTTACAGGCAAGGTAGACATTGAGAAAGTTCAAGCCATTCGTGACATGTGGAAAGGTCCATTGGTACTGAAAGGAATTGCAACGGATGAAGATATGCAAGCAGCTATCCAAATTGGTGTAGATGGTGTTATCGTTTCCAATCACGGTGGAAGACAAATTGATGCAGGTGAATCTTCAATTAATTCACTGATAAAATTAGCTGGTAACCCTGCCTACAAATCGAAGCTTAAAATAATGTTAGACGGCGGTATTCGTTCTGGTGTTGATTTAGCAAGGGCACATGCCGTTGGGTCTGAATTTAACTTTATGGGAAGACCTTTCATGTATGGCGTTGGCGCATTAGGCAACGAAGGGGGAGAACACACCATCAATATGTTTAAAACGCATTTATATCAGATTATGCAGCAATTAACAATTGAGAAAATTTCTCAGTTTCCAGAGCGTTTGATAAATTCATAATTCACGTTAATAGAGTAAAAAAATTAAGAAATTAAGGTTATTAAGTCTTATTTTTCTTAATTCCTTAATGTTTCAAATTAGAAATTTAATTCCTTGGATGGTGTGCTCACCAAACCACCAAAGCCTTAGCATTATTGTTAAGGCTTGTTAGTATCCCATAGGTTCTGCAGTCCTTCTTTTCACTTTACTTCGGGTAACCGCAAGGGTTACCCTACGTGTTCGTTCCAAGAAGGTTTATTTAACAGAGCTGGTGGTTCTTGGTATCTGCTAGGTGCAAACCTAAATAGTTGCAAAAGCCTGCCTAAAATAAACCCGATAGTAGTGTAAAAATCTTTTTGTCGTCCTAAGCGTAGTCGAAGGACAAAAAGATTTTGAAACGAATAGCGGGACTACCGCTGCTTATGGAAACGAAAACTGCTTTACTCCAACAAAAAAAGCAAGACTTTATAAGCCTTGCTTTTTAATTCAAATTCTAAACATTAAGGAATTAAGATGATTAAGTCTTAACTTCTTAATGGTTCAATTTATTTAGTAAACTTATAAGTTGTACTAGTTGTATAAACTTGTCCCGGTTTAAGAGTTGTAGAAGCGAAGTTTGCATGATTTGGTGCATCAGGAAAATGTTGCGTTTCTAAACACAAAGCAGAACGATGAGGATAAGATTTTCCTTCTTTACCATCTTTACTTTCGCCAGTTAAAAAGTTACCGCTGTAAAATTGCAAACCTGGTTCAGTTGTATAAACCTCCATCTTAATACCCGTTACAGGGCTTTTTAAAGTAGCTACAGGAGTTTTACCATCATTTGCTTTTAAAGCAAAGTTATGGTCGTAACCTTTACCGAATTTTAATTGTTCTTCTTTTAATTCTATGTCTTTACCAATCGCTTTGGCTACATTAAAATCAAACGAAGTTCCTTTTACAGGCAACAGAGCACCTGTGGGAATTAATGTACTATCAACTGGCGTAATCGCATCTGCAGCAATCATTAACTCGTGGTCTAAAATTGTATTGCTACCTTCTCCGCTTAAGTTAAAATAAGTATGGTTGGTTAAATTAACAACAGTTGTTTTATCAGTGGTTGCTGTATAATCTATTTGAAGTGCATTTTCGTTGGTTAAAGTGTAAACCACCTTCACATCTAACTTACCAGGATAGCCAGCTTCTCCATCTGCTGATGAATAAGTTAACTCTAATTTCTGACCATC
>SEDG01000767.1 GCA_004295885.1 Pedobacter sp.
TTAAATTGGAGTAGCATCGGTTTTAACATGTGGGGTACAAATGTTGGTCCATCTATGTTGGTTGCCTTTGCAAGCATCGGCTATGCCACAGGTATTGTTGCCGTAAACTTCGAGTGGTATGCCTTTATCTTCTTATTTCTTTTGGCCATTGTATTTGCACCAAAATATTTGGCAGCGAAGGTGAGTACAATGCCCGAGTTTATGGGAAACAGATATGGAGATTCTACTCAGAATATCTTGGCTTGGTACGCATTGGTAAAGATTTTAATTTCTTGGTTGTCGTTAGGTTTATTTGCGGGTGGGGTTCTAGTGAGACAGATTTTGGGCATTCCAATGTGGCAATCAGTTACGGTTTTAGTAGCTTTTGCAGGTCTTTTTGCTTTTTTTGGCGGACTAAAAGCCATCGCGAAAGTCAATGTTTTTCAAATGATTTTGTTGATTTGTGTTTCTCTGGCACTGACTTATTTGGGTTTAGAAAAGGTTGGGGGAATTGCAGCTTTATATGAGAAAACACCCAAGCATTTTTGGAATTTAGCCCAACCTGCAAGCGACCCACAGTATCCTTGGTATGCTATTTTATTAGGTTATCCAGTTTCTGCAGTCGCCTTTTTCTGTACCGATCAATCCATGGTGCAATCTGTTTTAGGCGCAAAAAACCTAGAGCAGGGGCAATTAGGCGTTAGTTTTATCGGCTGGCTTAAAATATTATCATTACCACTTTTTATCATTACAGGTATATTATGTTATGTTTTGTATCCTGGTTTGGCAAATCCAGATATGGCTTACATGACTATGGTAACCAACTTATTTCCTCCCGGGATGAATGGATTGGTAATCGTCGTATTAATCGCTGTATTGGTTGGTACCATTGGTTCTTGCTTAAACTCGCTGAGTACAGTTTTCACTATGGATGTTTATGTAAAAAAAATCAATCCGAAAGCAACCACTAAAGAGATTATTAAAGTAGGGAGATTAACAGTTATTGCAGGTTGCCTTTTTGCGATTTTCGTAGCTTTAGCAATAGATAATATCAAAGGACTTAAGTTATTCGATGTATTTCAAGCGGTATTAGGTTTTATCGCTCCACCTTTGTCGGTTGTGTTTTTATCAACTGTGTTTTGGAAAAGAACAACCAGAAAAGCTGTTAATTTTACACTTTCTATCGGCTCTATCATCAGTCTTGGGATTGGCGTTTGCTATTTATGGGTGTTCCCTTCGTCGAAGTATGATTTTTGGCCACACTACATGGTTTTGTCTTTCTTAATTTTTGCACTACTAGCATTATTGTCTATAATCATTTCGCTAGCAGATAAATCACCATCGGTTTATACCATAAACAAAGAACATGAAGCCAATATTGAGAAACCAACTCGCAGGGTTTGAGTTCTTCTAACCTGTTTAACACTTCCAATTTTCGCCCAAAAAGCGAGTTGGATATGGTATCCAGGCGATTTTGATGTTTACATGAGTAATGTGATGCAAAATCGAAGAACTGAAAGAGGTTCGTTCTTTCCAGTATTCTGGAAAATGGATAGCCACTTTGTATTAGTAGATTTTCATAAGGAATTTGATTTGGCAACGGGCGAAGAAGTTAAACTATATGTAGAAGGGACTTATAATGTTAAAATTGATGGTCAGGCGATAACAGGTTTTCCAAAATCAATTACAATACCGGCGGGAAAGCATAAATTAAGCCTAAAAGTTTACAGCACCGCTCAAGTACCAGCCATTTTTGTACAAGGAAAAACCGTTGTTTCTGATGATACTTGGTTAACTACTTTTGAGGACAAAGAATGGATTGATGCAAGTGGGAAAACATCAGATAAATCTGGAACAACCTTCGTAAACGCAGGAACGTGGAATTTGATAGACCCATTAACACCACCTTCAAA
>SEDG01000136.1 GCA_004295885.1 Pedobacter sp.
TCACTTCCTTCTAGCCAGCTATTGATATTCGCAGCGGTTTCAATTTGCCCTTGATGCGGTCTAATGATATGGCTTAAAGTTAAAAATGGGTCAATTCTGCAATCAAATGCATCTATAGAAATTGAAGCAATTGCATCGGCCCAAGCCGAAAACCGATCAGCTTTTAGCAAACAGAAAGCACCGTAAGCACTCATAAACTGAGTTCCGTTTATCAAGGCTAAACCTTCTTTGCTTTGTAGCGTTAAACTTTGCCAACCTAAATTTTGATAAAGCTGCTTCGTGGTTATTTTATTGCATTGATAACAAACTTCACCTTCGCCAATTAAAGGTAACGCCAAATGAGCAAGTGGTGCTAAATCGCCAGATGCACCTAATGAACCTTGCGTATAAATTACTGGTAAAATATCGTGGTTGTAAAAGTCTACCAATCGTTGTACAGTTGGTAAGGCAATCGCTGAATGACCATAACTTAGCGATTGTATCTTTAGCAAAAGCATTAGCTTCACAATCTCATTTGGCACTTCCTGTCCTGTGCCACAAGCGTGAGATAACAATAAATTATGTTGAAGTTGAGTTAGGTTTTCTGCCTCAATTTTCACGTTTTGTAAATAGCCAAACCCAGTATTGATACCGTAAATAGGTTCTTCGTTATTGCTTAATTTATCATCTAGGTATTTTCTGCATTTTTCAATGCGTTCTATTGCTTGAATAGATAATTTTATAGTTGAATTTTCTTCAATTATCTGCTCAATAGTGGTCAATGATAATTGGCCAGAGCCGATTTCGTAAACTGTCATGGATTTCTATTTGGTGCCGCAAAAGTATAAATAATGGTTTAAATTTAACACAATCAAGGCTAATCATTGTTTTTCTTTTATCAACGTTTAATCATATGAAGCCATATTTTTTAGCCCTAATCCTAATGTTTTTCGGCATTTCTGTTAACGCTCAAAAACAAGATACTTTGTCTATCACCTTAGAAAGTGTAAAATATGCATACTCAATTAGGTATTTCAACATTCAAACCGAAGGCCAAGATTTAAAAATGGCTTATATGGATGTAGCGCCAACTGCAACCGCAAATGGAAGAACCGTTATCTTATTTCACGGTAAAAACTTTGGCGGTTATTATTGGACAAACGTGATTAAGACTTTAGCCGCAGGAGGTTTCAGAGTTATTGTACCCGATCAAATTGGCTTCGGTAAATCTTCAAAGGCTTTTATACATTACAGTTTCCATCAAATGGCAAAATGGAATCAACAATTGTTGGATACTTTGGGCGTTCAAAAAGCGACAGTTATGGGCCATTCGATGGGGGGTATGTTAGCTACTCGATTTGCCTTAATGTTTCCAGAAAGAACTGAAAAATTATTTTTAGAAAATCCCATTGGATTAGAAGATTACAAAGCTTTTCTGCCTTACACCAACACAGAGCAACAGTATAATACAGAGTTGAAAGCCACCTCAGAAAGTATTAAAAAATATTATCAAACTTCTTATTTCACAAAGTGGAAACCCGAATATGATGAGTTGGTTCGTATTGCTGCGGGACCTACTTTTAGCTCAGATTTTCCTCGATATGCAAAAGTTGCTGCAATGACATTTACGATGATTCTAGAACAGCCTGTGGTTTATGAATTTGCAAATTTAAAAGTTCCAACAGTTTTGTTTATCGGCAAGGAAGATAAAACCATTGTTGGTAAAGCATTGTTAAGCCCAACAGAACAAGCCAAACACGGGCAGTATAAAGTTTTAGGGAAAGAAACAGCAGCAAAGATTCCGAATGCAAAACTGATAGATTTTGAAAACTGTGGGCATATTCCTCATCTAGAAGTACCAAATGAGTTTTTAGCAGCGCTGATGAAGAGCCTATGATATTGTCAGTCTGAGCTTGTCGAAGACCCTTGATAAAAAAATTGTCCATCGACAGGCTCAGGTGACATCTTTTTTGTTAGTCGAGATTTGTAATCTCGACTTTAATTACTGCGGATTTTTAATCCACAAGTTCAGCTTTGCAATATTTCCAATTGCGTTAAAATATCTTCTTCAGTAATGGGATAAGGTTTATCGTTAACGATATTTTGATAAACTGCTTCAAATATCCCAGGATAATCTCCTTTTTCTGAGGCTATAAATTCTGTAGCTCTTCCACCGTCGTCAGTTACCAAAGTTAATTTTCCAGCATCGGCTGGATTTTCTATTCCATAACCTTCTTCAGTTGGTTTCATTCCTTTTAGCAATTGCGCTTCTTGGACATCTGCATGGTTTTTACTAAATGAACCCATCATTCCATTTACCACAAATGCCGATTGAATATCTGCTACCAGCATACTGGCTGTAAGAAACACGTTTAGTTCATTCGGATAAGTTAATTGGATAGCAAAATAATCATCCACCTTTGTGTTAATACGATTTTTGCTCAGTATTTTATTGAATTTTTCTGGCTTACCAAATAACGCAATAGCTTGGTCTAATAAATGTGGGCCTAAATCGTACTGCAAACCAGTTGCTTCTACTAATTCTTCCTTAAAAGCTTTCGGACTTATCTCATTCCTGTATCTATCGTAACGAAAATGAACTTCGACTAACTTGCCTAATTTGCCACTTTCAATTACTTTTTTTACTGCATTGAACCCACTGTCGTATCTTCTGTTTTGATAAACTAAAGCTTTTTTACCTACGCTTTGAGCTAAGGCGAATAATTCTTTAGCTTGGTCTGTTGTAGCTGTAAATGGTTTTTCTACTAAAATGTGCTTGCCAGCTGTTAAAGCCTGCTTGGCATATTCATAATGTTTATTGTTTGGGGTGTTGATGATGACCAAATCAATATCCTCATCATTAATCAATTCATCAACACTGTTGTAACTTATAATTTCTGGATAATCATCTTGAGCGATTTTGCGATTTCGTTCTACAATACCTTTTAAATTAAAACCTGAATGCGTACTTACAAATGGAGCGTGAAATACTTTGCCAGACATGCCATAAGCCAATAGGCCAGTGTTGATTTTACTGTTCATAACACAAAGCTAAAAATTTGACTTATATGTGCATTAAACTGTTTGTCATAAAAGTATATTTGTACCATGAAGCCAGCAGAGATAAACGCTAAATGGAAAGAATTACAGACTAAAATTTCTGAAGACTTTGATTCTGATACGCCAGATTTGAAAGTGATTCTGTTTCTAATCGGCGTTCAAGAGTTAGGCAAAGGTCCTGGTAAATACAGTAAAAGACAAAAAGAAGAGTTAATGCATATTGCGACTTGCCGCTTGTTAAGTGAAATGGGTTTTTACGAATTGGAAGGGTTGGACCAAGATGGGTGGCCACATTGGAAGTTGGTAAAACCAGTTCCGTCTTACGCTTTAATGGAGCAAGAATTATTGCTTAAAGGATTGGCAATAGCTTATTTCGAGGATATTTATTCTTAGCCAAATCATTTTACCACCTAAGAAACCTAAGCACACCTTAACGAAATTAAAAATTAAGATATTAGGAAGAATTTAATTTCTCTTAACTATTTAATAAAGATGATTTGCGTTCTTTGCCTCTTTTGTGGTTATCTTCATTATTAAAAAACCCTGAAGCAAATTAATGCAACAGGGCTTTTAAGTTTATATAGGTAAATATAAATTTTATTATTTGCCTTGAGCGGCAGCTTCTTTTTTCAATTGGTCGTTTGCAACGATTACAATCTCAACCCTACGGTTTAGAGCTCTACCAGCATCAGTAGCATTATCGCCAATTGGCTCTGCAAAACCTTTACCGACAGTAATTAAACGTGAAGCTGGAACTCCTTGAGAAACTGCATAAGCTTTAACAGCAGCAGCTCTTTTCTGAGAAAGCGTCATGTTATATTCTTCTGTACCACGGCTATCAGTATGTCCGATAACTTTAATGTCGGTACCTGGATATTGATTTAATGAAGTAGCTAAAGATTGAATGTTAGTTTTAGCGGCATCTTTTAAAGCAAATTTATCGAAGTCGAACAAAATACCACTGTCAAATTTAACGATGATACCTTCGCCTTCGCGGATTACCTCTGCATTTGGAATTGCATTTTGAATCTCAGCAGCTTGTTTATCCATTCTTTTACCAATGAAACCACCAGCAGTACCACCAACAGCGGCACCAATAATTGCACCTACTGCAGTATTACCTGCTTTTTTACCGATTATACCACCAATTACACCACCTGCAGCAGCACCAATACCAGCACCCTTTTGAGTGTTTGTTAAACTATCACAACCTTGAAATGTCATTGCTCCTACTGAAAGGGCAATACCTAATGTTGCTATTTTGAATTTTGAAGTCATCATTTTATTACAATTTAATTTAGTAATAAGCGTTATTCAAACCTAATGCCAAGAAAGGGGACCAAATAGTTAATTGCGCTAGAAAACCTCGTTTTTTACTGTTTTACAATGTTTTAAATAGCTGATTAATATTAATTACGTTTCAATAAATTAAAAAAAATGGCCAATCTAATACCTCAAATTGGGTATAAGAATGACCATAATTCTATACATAAGCGGAGTTCAGGTTAGAAGTTAATTGTTACCGGTCTGGGTAAGCTAGTAAACACATAACCCGTAACTCAAAACATATTTACTCCGCAAAATAAGCTTCTAATTCCTTCAACGTGTTTTCATCAGTATGGAAATCCTTGATGATTAATCCTTTTTCTAAAAGAATAATCCTATCACAAACATCGGTTACATGGTTTAAATCATGACTAGAAATTAAAGTAGTTAAACGATGTGTAGCTTTTAAAGACTTGATCAAAGTCTTTAATCTAATTTGTGTAGTCGGGTCCAAATTTGCAAAAGGTTCATCCAATACCAAAAGCTCAGGTTTTTGCATTAATGCAGCAGCAATGCCAACTTTGTTCTGGTTTCCTTTAGAGAAATCTCTGATATATTTACCTCGATTTAAAATTTCGCCGTTAAAAAACTCATCGTATTGTTTCAAGTAATCAGAAACATCAGCTACACTTAAATTATGTAAACCACCAATAAAAATGAAATACTCTTCTGGTGTTAAATAATCTATCAAAAAGCCTTCATCTAAATAAGAAGCTGTGTAGTCTTTCCAATGGTCGTTATTAGCTACATTTTGGTCTTTTGATAAAACTTCGCCGCTATCGGGTCTAATTAAATCAAGCAACATTCTAAACATGGTCGTTTTTCCAGCGCCATTATTGCCTACTAAACCAACAGTTTCGCCTGCACGAATGTTCAGGCTTTTAATGTCAACTACAGTGCGACCACCGTATGATTTTTGTAATTGTCTAATCTCTAACATATTTTACTCTCTAAAGCCTTCAGCTATTTTATAACGTTGTTTTTCAAATCTTTTCACTAGTAGATTTATCCAGAAGTTACGCATCAATAAGGTAACTAAACCAAAAATTGCAATGGCAGCTAAACCCCAATAAGGTTTATTTAATATTCCGAAAGGTAAATAGATAAATACTGGAATTAAAATAAATGGCAAGCCTAAAATCCACTGTGTGGCGCCAACTCCTTGCCAATTAAAACTTGCACTTTTGGTAATGTCCAATCTTTTATAGTTCATTGTAGCAAAATAGAGCACAATTACTGTGGCAAAGCCGATGTTATATAGATAGGCTGCTAAGTGCATCAATAAAAGTTTATAACTCATGAAGCCATAAAAACTAGCCAAAACGGTGATGATGGTACAACTAATGGTAAACAAGAGAAATTTAGCTTTGATAAAATTCTTGAAATCAATCTTGTTAACCAACAAGCCATCGAAATGGGTACTTTGCCAAGCAAACATAAACTGGCCATAAGAAATGATGGTAATGCCTGTCATAAATAGTGCAGCGAAAAGCATCTTACCAAACTCATTGTTCGCAATCATTGGTGCTTTGTAAAAGATAAAGCCATAAGCAAGAAAGGCAAATCCCATGAGTATGGAACCTCGAGAACGTTTGTGTCTTAAAATTAGTTTTAATTCTAAAGCAGCCAGTTCACCAACTTTACCAAAACGATTTAAGAAAGCATAATCTGTACTTACTTTTTTGTCATCCTTGGTACTTAATTCTTCGGTATATAAATTGGTGCGTAGGTAGGTAGAATTGATATAAAATATTATTCCTGCTGCTAGGGTAAATGCCAATCCTAAAAATGGATATTTTACCACGGCCATGAAAATAAAGTTTGATGCTGCCCTAATAGAAACGATGTTGTAATAATCTAGTCCAGCAAATACTGCGACAAAACCAATAATTAAGCCGAAATAAGCAATGTTATTTATTGATTTTCGCTTTAAGTACAACACCAAATAATTATTAAAAACCGTAAGCGAAAGAATAGATACGATATACATTATTCCTGTTATAGCGCCATAGGTTGTTCCTATTTTAATAATACTAAAGGGAATGAAAATAAACAAAGGCAAAAGATTAAAGAACGAGAACAGCGACTTAAGGTTCAAAAAATTAACGATTGTCTTTTTACTGATATTTAAGTGCAAGTAGGGAATTATACTCAACGTTGGTAGTTCTTGCATTTGCGTTCTCATGCCCAAATCAAACAGGAAGTAATACAGAATGAATCCATTAAAAACCACAATTACATCTTTGCCAGGAAAAAATTCCTGGATTTTTACCAGGGTCATATAATTTCGTTCCGCTTAGTTGCTCCGGGAAATATTCTTGTTCCGAGAAATTTCCTTCATAACCGTGAGCATATTGGTAATCTTTTCCGTAACCAATGTTCTTCATCAACTTTGTTGGCGCATTGCGAATATGTAATGGGACTGGCAAATTACCAGTTTGTTTCACCAAAGCTTGTGCTTTATTTATAGCTTCATAACTAGCATTACTCTTAGCGCTTGATGCCAAGTAAGTTACGCATTGCGATAGAATTATTCTAGACTCTGGAAAACCAATAACATTTACTGCTGTGAAACAGTTGTTGGCTAAAAGCAATGCGTTTGGATTGGCATTGCCGATATCTTCTGATGC
>SEDG01000768.1 GCA_004295885.1 Pedobacter sp.
AGGTCTGATAGAGCTTTGATACAAACCATTGGTCGTGCAGCCCGTAATGATAGAGGTCGCGTAATCATGTATGCAGATACAATTACCCAGTCGATGGAAAGGACCATTGATGAGACCAATAGACGTAGGGAAAAACAAGTTGCTTATAATTTAGAACACGGAATTACACCAAAAACAGTAGGTAAAACTAGAGAAGAAATCATTGAGCAAAGTTCTGTTCTAGATTTCTCGGAAAGCAAAGCTAGAAACAAAGCTTACGTAGAAATTGATGAAGTGAGCATTGCTGCTGACCCAGTTGTACAGTACATGACTAAGCCAGAAATGCAAAAAGCCATAGATAAAACGAGAAAAGACATGCAAAAAGCAGCCAAGGATATGGACTTTTTGATGGCAGCTCGCATGCGGGATGAGATGTTTGCTTTGGAAAAAGTTTTCGCAGAGCGTTTTGATAAATAGATGCTACTTTGACAAAATTCTATCTCACTGGCCTTTATTTTGTCAAAGTTAATTACTAAAATAATTTTAAAATATTATTTCCTATAACCACTTCGTCATTGCGAGGCACGAAGCAGTCTCCTAAATAGTGTTTCGCTTTAAGATTGCTTCGTGCCTCGCAATGACGTTTAAATAAAAAAAATGCAAGGACAAAATAGAAAAGATATTTACCCAGGATTAGAAGTAGGCATCATCCTGAAGAAAGACCAACGAAACGGAACTGTAACTTATGGTGTGGTTGCAGCTTTGTTAACCTCATCAGCATTTCACTCAAGAGGAATAAAAGTGCGGTTAGAAGATGGACAAGTTCCTTTCTGCGGGCTAAAGATTTTGCGTTTGGATTACAGTTATGGATTCCGACTAGTTTATTCATCATCATTTTATGAAAGGATTTATACTACTTATTGCATTAATTGTCCTTGGTTTTAAAGGATTTACACTGGTAACGATTTCTACAACAACTGCAAAAAAAGACGAAGTAATTTGTTTATGCTGTGGGCCGACAGATCCAGCCAAACAACCATTGTGGATTGTTAACGGTAAGGTAATCAGTTCAATAAGCTTATCTGCATTAAATCCGAACTATATCGAAACCATGAATGTAGCAAAGGATAGAGAATTGTTGACTAAGTACGGTACGTCAGCTAAAAACGGAGTCATTGAAATTACCTTAAAAAAGAACATCAAACTTCATTCCATGGCTAAGATTCTATCCAAAAATAGGATTGATTTAGGGTCGAGAAAACTACCTATCTATTCAAATAATGCGCTAATCGTCGGAGATTCGATATTTTTGCCATCAGACAAAAAAATTAAAGCGGTCATAGTTGAAGCTAATCGAAATGCTGATAACAGAGGCAAACATCTAGTTATCTCAGCAACAAAGTAACAAGCGCTTTTGTAATCACAGTGCAATTATCTTTTCAAAAAGTAACAAAAAACCAAACAGCTCGTCTATATTTGTGTTAATAATTTAGATATGGGATTCTTTTTAAAATTCATACTTATTGCTATCATTCTAATTTGGGTGTTCAGAGTACTCATTAGAATGATTTTTCCGGCAGTGCTTAGAAACGCATTTAGCAATGTTCAAAATCAAGCTAATGCAAACCAGCAACAACACTCTTCTAGTTCAAGGCCTGAAGGCTCTATTTCTATTGATTATATGCCTAAAAAAGAGAAAAAGGGCAACGCCGACAAGCTTGGCGATTTCGTAGACTACGAAGAGGTTAAATAGTTCAGTTTACAGCTTTCAGTTCTAAGTTTTGGGTGTTCAAGATGTTGATACTTGATACTTACTTCCTGATACTAAAAAAAATACTTTCTAATCTGTATCAATTTTCTATTTTTGAGGCTTAGTTTAAATTAAAAATAGCCTTAATGAACAATTGGTTTAAAAATAATGGCACTCACTTAGCCATCATTGCAATATTTGTAGTTATTTCTTTTGCTTATAATGGTGCAACTTATGGGATAGCGTTAATTACAAAAGCCTTTCCAACTCCAGTTGGTACCGTGTTATTACTATTAGTAGGAACTTACTTTTTGTTCATTACCTTAAAAATTAATCCTTGGTTGGCTGCGGCGGGTGCCATAGCCTTTGCATTTACCACCTACAATTTCGTGTTAATTGCCACAGGGCATAGCAACAAAGCCTTAGCTATTGGATTTTTAGCCCCTATATTGGCAGGTCTAATCTTAACTTTACGAGGCAAATACTCGCTCGGTGCAAGTTTAACCGCACTGTTTTTAGCTTTAGAAATTAGAGCTAATCACATTCAAATGACGTATTATTTATTGCTTGCCATTCTTATTTTTATGGGAATTGAAATCTATCAAGCCTATAAAAACAAAACATTACCAGCTTTAGGTAAAGCCATTAGTTTTTTAGGTGCTGCGGTGGTAATTGCTGTAATGGTTAATGCAAGTTTATTGTGGACAACCTCAAGAGTCTGGTATGACTAAAGATTACGCTTATAACTGGAGCCAAGGTGTGGGTGAGAGTTTTACCTTCCTTATACCAGATTTATATGGTGGCGCAACAAGTATCGACCAATTGGTTAAACCAGAAAGTCACTTATATAAAGCAGTAGCTGAAAATGTTACGGGTGGTGATCCTAAAGCAACAACCGACGCAATAGGTTACTTAGCTCAACAGTTAAATATGCAACAATATTGGGGCGAGAAACCAGGCACATCTGGTGGGTATTATTTTGGTTCCATCATTTGTTTCTTATTTGTATTCGGCTTGTTTATCGTTCGTAGTCGTTTAAAATGGTGGATTTTAGCGACAACGGTTTTGTTCATCCTTTTATCTTTCGGAAAAAACTTCCCATACGTTTCAGACTTATTTTATAACTATTTCCCACTTTACAACAAATTTAGAGCTGTAGAATCAATTCTAGCTGTTGTGGGCTTAATGGTTCCTGTTTTGGCTTTCCTAGCAATTAAAGAAGCTCAAGAAGGAAACATTGATCAAAAAACTTTAATCAAAAAATTAACTTGGTCTGCAGGCATAACTGGCGGATTTGCATTAATAGTTGCCGTAATACCAACGTTATTCTTCAGTTTTAAAACAAGTAACCATACCGAAATTTTAGCAGCGCTAACTCAGGTTTTAAAGAATGATGCTAGCATGGCGCATAAAATTGCCGACGCATTAGTACAAGACCGAATTTCAATTGCTAGAGCAGACGCCATTCGTTCGTTCTTGTTTATTGCCATCGCCTTTGGTATCGTTTGGGCATTTATCACTAAAAAACTGAACATGCAAATGGCTTTTGGTCTATTAGCTTTTGCAGTGTTAATAGATATGTGGCAAGTCGATCGTCGTTACCTGAACAATGATAGTTTCAAAAGCAAATCTGATATGAATGCAGATTTACAACCTCGTGATGTAGATACATTTATTGAAGCAGATAAAGACCCTAACTTTAGGGTTTACGACCAATC
>SEDG01000769.1 GCA_004295885.1 Pedobacter sp.
GGTTTGTTGAACGAATTGCCAATTGGTCCACGTGCTGCTCAAACATTTGCCTTGCCTATTAAAACCATTGTAAAAGCTGGAAAGGAATATTTCTTAACCTTAAGGTATTTGCTTAAAACGGAGGAACCGTTTTTGGAAAAAGGTTATGAATTGGCAACCGAACAATTTGTTTATGGTGGTGCTGCGGCTCCATACCAAGCTTTAGTACAAAATGGCGATTTAAAGGTGGAAGAAACAGCAGATAAAGTTGTGGTTAAAGGAAAAGACTTTGTAGCGAGTTTCGATTTGAAAAATGGCTTGTTAACTAGTTATGTTTTAAAGGGAGAAGAGTTATTGGCGCAAGGGCCAAAACCTGCATTTTACAGAGCCCCAACTGATAATGATATTGGTGCTGGATTAAATAAATCGCTGCGTATGTGGCGAAATGTTTACGACGAGAAAAGCACTTTGTTAACTCAAAAAGTTGATAAATCAAATCCTAAATCGTTAACTATATTTTTCCGTTCATCATTATTAAATGGCGATGCAGAAACCGAGCAATTATTTACCATTCAGGCAGATGGAACTATAAAAGTTGATAACAGACTAATTGCAGTTAAAGGAAAATACAGAGCGTTAATGAGGGTAGGAAATGACTTGCAATTGAACAAACAATTAAATGCTATCAATTTCTACGGCCGTGGACCAGGAGAAAATTATTGGGACCGTAAAACCGCATCTTTAATTGGCTTGTACAAGAGCAAAGTTAATGACCAATATTTTCCTTATGCTCGTCCGCAAGAAAGTGGAAACAAAACTGATGTGCGTTGGGTTTCTTTCACCAATACAAAAGGAAAAGGTTTAAAATTTGAGTATGCAGAAAACTTCTTGAGTTTTTCTGCTTTGCCTTATACCATTGAAGATTTGGACCCAGAAGCAGAAAAGAAACAATACCATTCAGGAGAATTAGTGCAGAGAGATAAAATTTATGTGCATATGGACTTACAACAGCTTGGCGTTCAAGGGATAGACAGTTGGGGTTCAATGCCGTTAAGTGAATATCAAATCCCCTATAAAAATCAACAATACAGTTATTGGATAAAGCCAATCAAGTAAAACTTAGCCGCAGATTCGCAGATTTAAAAAGGTTTAAAATCTGCTAATCTGTGGCTAAAAATTAATGCAACAGTACACGTCCTCCCACAATTATTTAAACTTTTAAGCCTTGGTTCGTGTCTTCAAGAACCAAAATAGTTATAATTTGAAGTGTCTATAAATCTGCTCATTTAAAATTATTGTTGCACATTTCTAAACTCCTAACTTTTTATTAGCTTTGTTACTATATGCTATCAAAGAAAACAAAGTATGCTATAAAAGCATTGGTAATTTTGGGTAAAAA
>SEDG01000137.1 GCA_004295885.1 Pedobacter sp.
TTAGGCAAGATTATTGGAACAGAATCTTACCGCTGGATAATTTTCACTTCGGCAAAAGGATTGGTAGATGGTTCTTCTTATCGTTTGCCTTCATGGGGATGTTATACAATGGATGGTCAAGATTTAGAGAAGGAAGGCGTTAAACCTGATATTTTTGTGAAAAATACTTTCGAAGATAGATTGGCAAATAGAGACCCACAAATAGAGAGAGCTGTTGCCGAAATTTTGAAACAATTGAAATAAAAAATACTTCATTGCGAGCATCTGTTTTTCACAGGTCAAAGCAATCTCATTGCTGCTAATGCGGAAAGGAGATTCCTTCGCTTTGCTCGCAATGACGTACTAGGCGTTGATATACTAGATTGCCTAATATGATATCTTTGACTTTAAAGATGGTTAATCGTTGGAGTACTTAATTCAACTAATCATTTTTAACAGTTAACCTTTTTCCGTTTCTTTGAAGCTAGAATTAAAATTAAGAATGAGTAATTTATTAACCGACAGGGGTTTTTGGGTAAAGTATTGGGAAAGTAAAACTGATTTGTCGGTTGTAATACCAGAAAATTATTTATTTCATCGCCAACTGGCGGATATTGTACAAAAGCAAAAAGTAAAAACGGCTATAGAACTAGGCGGCTTCCCGGGTTATTATGCGGTTTTTCTAAAAAAATATTTGAAGCTTGATGTTACGCTGTTAGATTATTTTGTTCATCCACCAATTACGCAGCAATTGCTAAAAACGAATGATTTGGCTGCAGACGATATTCATATCATAGAAACAGATTTGTTTAAATACGAACCAGAACAACAATATGATTTAGTTTTAAGCTGCGGTTTGATTGAACATTTTAATGATACGGCAGATATTATAAATAGACATATTGCCTTTGTAAAACCTGGCGGAACCTTATTTA
Source organism: Pedobacter sp. (assembly GCA_004295885.1). GTDB lineage: Bacteria > Bacteroidota > Bacteroidia > Sphingobacteriales > Sphingobacteriaceae > Pedobacter. Next base: position 915 of record SEDG01000137.1, read on the forward strand.
TCACTTTGCCAAATTTTAATGCGGTAAATGGCTGGTTCCAAAAGAACTTTGATAAGGATAATTACGATAAGCACAACATAAATTGCATGAATCCAGCTTTGCTTGCTAACATTTGTAAGGATGCAGGATTAGAAGTTGTTCAATCGCGTTTTTTTGGTGGCTTTAGCGTTTGGTTGGAAAATGAAAAGCAAAAGTCAGCAGGAGTGAGGTTGCTTAAAAAATCAATATGGATTGCGGGAAAGGTGTTTTCAAGAATTTTCAGGTTCGATTCGAAGCAATTGTCTCCTTACATTATTTTGGAGGCAAGGAAAAGTTAATTCAACTTCTCTTTTAAATACCTTTTAATCCTTGCCCAGAAACTTCCTTTTCTGTTGGCTAAAAAGTGCTTAATGGCTTGGTATGCTTTTTGGTTTTCTTGCAACACGGTTGGAAATTCCTTAATAGGTTGTGGGTTGATGATCACGTTGTAGATATCGCTCATTCCCGAATGAATGCCAGTACCATCGTGGCCAATATTATTAACTAAAGATTGAGAAGGGTTTAAGGTTAATCCTCCTTTTAAGAATATGGATGCATACCATCTAATAGCCCATGAGTTATTCTTTCCGCTTTTAAAACCTTCCATCTGTTTCCAGAAATTCATGGTGTTTTCAATAGAGAAGGCATTTCTTTTTTTGGAATCAAATTGGGCTAAAAGGGTATCAATATTTGGTTCGAAGTTTTGCCAAGCTCTTGCCCAAGTTGCCCAACCCCAACTGGTAGCGGCTCTGTAAAAAAAACTTTCTGGTAAGGTATTATCTTTCAGGGCGTACATGTAAGCCCCAATATGCATTACTTTTTCTTCATCGCGATAGCGATTTAAAGCCTCATTAAAATAGGTTAAAGTATAAGGGGAAGATATCAAATCATCTTCAAAAACAATAACTTGACCATAGGTTGATGTTAATTTGTTAACTCCAGCAATAACCGAATTCGCCAGACCCATATTAATTTTGCTTTCAATGATTTCTACAGACTTAAACCCATCAACATTTTTAATGAATTCTCTAACCTCTGCAACTTTACTTTCATCGGCTGTGCTTTTTGCTCCATCAGAAAAAATGAATAACCTGCTGTCTGCTGCCAGTTCGTTCTGTTTTAAAAACTTTAAGGTTCGTTCCGTATGTTGCGGTCGATTGTAGACAAATAAAGCAATTGGCGCAAGTTTTTGCATAATTTGCTAACGATTTAAATACCCAAACAGTTATCTGTCTTGTAAAAAATAGAGGTGGCTTTGTTATAAAACAATCCAGGAGATATCCCAGTAAATGGTAATTCCTTAAAGCCCTTTGCTGTTAAAAATGTTCTGGCTTCTTGATAAATTTCTCTTTCAGAATCATCTAAAACTAAAACACCGCTGGGCGTTAACGCTTCAACACTGTTTTTGCTACAATTTACTCGGTCTCTACCATCCACAATAATCACATCGAATTTTTCGCCAAGCAGCGCAGCTTTTTTGCTGTATTCGCCGCCCTTTTCTAGGTGAGTAAAAATCATTTCGGCATTTGCTGCTTTTTCTTTTACAATTTTATTAAACCAAGCTTCGTCGTGCTCAACTGAAACTACTCTTTTAACTCTTTTAGCATAGAACAAGGTTGAGTTCCCAGAGCCATATTCAAAAATCGAAAGGTCTTTTGTTAATCTGGTTTTGATAAAATCGATGAAGGAGTAAGTTACCCATGGTAAAGGTTCTCCAGCTGCATCTACCGCTTGATGGGTATCAAAAGCTGTAAACCAGCCGATGGTAGCTAAATATCCTTTATGGCCATAAGATAATAAGGCATTAAGCCTTTTCGGCTTACTTACTAATGTTGCTAATGCTTTGAATGTACTCAACGTTTAAATATTTTTTGAAATGCAGAAACCAAAAATAGTGATTTTAACATCATTATTCCTTGTTGGCGTGTTTTAGAAACTAATAAAAGATAGAAGGTGGATGTAATGCAAGCAATTAATGTAGCAATAGATGCGCCAACCCCACCATACAACGGAATTAGCCATAAGTTAAGCAGAATGTTAATAATAGCTCCGGTTAAAGTTCTATAAAAAGAGATTTTTGTATAACCTTCTGCCAATAAATATTGAGAACTCGCAACGCCTAAAAAAACAAAAATGCCCGACCAAATATGGATAGCTAACATTTCACCGGCACCTTCAAATTTTGTGTCATAAATTAAGTGAATAATTTTATTGGCAAATAAGCTGATGAAAATGGCAACTGGCAAACTAATGAAAACCAATAAATCGTAAAGATTCTTTAAACGTTTCTGATAACGTTCTAAATCCGTTTTACGAGCATTAATGATTGCTGGAAAAACAGAAGAGATAATTGCTGTTGGAATAAAAAACCATGCTTCACTTAAATTTGCTGCGGCGCCATAAATACCCACGGCTACGCTTCCAACTTGTTGTTTCAGCATTACTTGGTCTATTTTCATGTAAACCGTAACCATCACCGCAGACAATATCAAAGGAAAGGATTGTTGGAGTAATTTAATGCCTCTTGCTTTGTTAAAGGTCCAATTTAATATGCTAATGCCCTTATTTTGATAGGTGATGATTAAACCAGTTGCCAAAATGAGGGCATCAAATACCAATACCAGCACTAAATAAACTAACGGCAAACCCATCAAAACCACGGCAAACTTCAACCCTGTTGTAATAAATAAACAGCTATTTTGGACATGGACAACGTACTTTGATTGCACTTGAGATTGAAAATAGGCATCGATTACATTAAAGGATTTAAACACCGAGATAAAGGAAAGTAAGACAACAAAAAGAGTCAAGTTATCTCCTGGTGTGGCAGAGAAATAATGGAATATTAAATAAACACCAATTGTAATTGGAACTAAAGCACCATTGGTAATTAACCGTAGCCCCAAAGCCGTACCCAATATTTCATCACGTTTGTTGGGTTCATTTATTATTTCCCTGATTATAAAGGTGTCTAGCCCTAAAGCTCCTACCGCTCCAGTGATGGTAACTAATGCCAACGCAAAACTTAAATCACCAAATAATGCCGGACCTAGATAACGGGTAACAACCAGTGAAGCTGCTAAGCCTAAAACCTTCCCGAACATTAACCAACCAGTATTTTTTAAGTACTTGTTTAATGCTTGTTCGTCAAAACCTTTTAGAAATGGTAGCTTCATTAACGCAAAGATGTGAAAATAATTGAGGTATTAGGTTAATGGAGCGCCAACAGCAATATCACATCTATGGTTTGGCTGTCCGTGGGCAGGATTTAATCTTTGCCCTTTCTCATTCAATAAGGGAACTTGTGCCGTCGTTGTTCCAGGTGGTGTAACAGTAACTTTTGGGTTAGATGTACTAACAATTGCTGGAGCGGGTTTAGAATTTAATGGAGCACCAACAGCAATGTCGCATCTGTGATTCGGTTGTCCATGAGCAGGATTTAACTTTTCTCCCTTGGCATTTACGGTAGCTGTTTGGCTTACAGGAGTTGTGGTAACGGTAGCTGTAGGTTGTGGATTTGCAATCGGTGCCGTAATTGTGGTAGGTTGTACAGTTGGTGCCGTTGGTTTTGCTGCAGGAGAATTTAATGGAGCGCCAACAGCTATATCGCAACGGTGCCCTGGTTGCCCATGAGCGGGATTTAATGCTCCCGAAGTACCAACAGGATTTACAACAGGAGTTTTCATCCGCTGATTTAATGTGGCTAAATCTTCTGGTTTTGCTATATAGTTTTGGTTTGGTTCAGGTTTTTTGGTGTTGCAAGAGGCGAGCACAATTGCCAAGATGTAAAATAAACGTTTCATGTTGTTTATGCTTTTTGTTTTTTAAATCCCTTTTCTATTCTAATCAACTGTTTTAAATGGTGATTTAAGTGAATTTCGATAAACCTTAACCACTGGCCTGCATTTAAATAACCTAATCTCGGGTGTTTGGTCCTGATTTTTGGGTCTGCTTTTTTTATTTGAGGTAAAACTTGTACTAACTGTAACTCGAAATCTGTTATAAATTGTGCTGCCGCCATAAGGTTAATTTTTTTAACCCTGTCTGCCAGTCGTTTTGGTACTTTGTATTTTTTTCCTGGCGGAAGAGCGCCAAAGAACAAAATCATTATTGTTGCGAACTGAGCAGGCTTTTTTTCTCCATCACCCTTTATGCAATTGTTTAAAGCTAATAAAGATAATAAACTAGAATCAAAGATGTGAGAATAGACTTCGCTATAACTCCAACCACCAGTTGAGGGGGTTAAAACAAAACCTGCTTCGCTTTTTAAAGCCAATTTAGCCTTGTAAGCGTTAACTATTTTGGTAATCGATTTATAAACACGAGATGTATTCATTTAATAAAGTTATGCTTATGCCGTTAATTTGTAAATCTTTTTCAGATTGACAAAGTTTATTTGTTTGGCTTTTAAAACTTTTACAATCTAGGAAAAAAGATTGTCAAAGTAGATTCGAGTTGTTTCAAAAATGATTTAACAATTCTTCCAAATGAAAGATTTGCCATTCCACATCATCAGGTTTTTCTGCGTTTAACGGATTAAAAAAGATGGCTTTCAATCCGAAATCCTGTGCGCCACGAATGTCCGCTTCCAAGCTATCGCCGATCATAATGCTTTCTTCTTTAGTGGCCGATGCCTTTGCTAAAGCGTGTTCGAAAATGAGTCTGTTAGGCTTATTAACACCTACATCTTCAGATATGATTACATTGGTGAAATAAGGGTTTAAACCAGAAAGATGCATTTTAGTTAGGGTTGTTTCCTTAAATCCGTTAGAAATGATATGTAATTGATATTTCTTTTGAAGATAACCCAAAACCTTTTCAGCACCCGCAAATAAGTTGGTTTTGGTCGGACTAATTCGTACATAATCCTCTTCAAATTGATGTGGAACATGTTCTGGTTTGATGCCTAGCTCTAAAAATGTTTTCCTAAAACGCTCTTGCCTTAAATGCTCTTTTGTAATTTCTCCTAAATGATATTGTTGCCAAAGGCGATGATTATTCTCTGTATATCTTTCTATAAATTCAATGGCCGATTGCAAACCCAAAGTTTTTAATTGATAAACTTCATAAAGTTCTAATAAAGTCTCTTGAGCATTGCGGTCAAAATCCCAAATGGTATGGTCAAGGTCGAAGAAAATATGTTTAGTCATTTTGTATTATAAACGGCAAAGGTGCAAAGATTTTTGGATAAGGAAAAGGTAACCGCAAAGCAGCAAAGATTTCGCAAAGATAAATAAGCTTGTTGCCTTTGCGTTTGTCTTCTTCTCTTTGCGATTAAACTAGTAGACTATAAATAGGCTGAGACTTTTGTTTGTATTTCTACAATTAACTCTTCATCCATATATTGATAATCATCTGGAATATCTAATTCAATCATCTCTTTGTCTTCCACATCTGTCAAGAAATGCTCATATAATATTTGCTTATGCCTTTTTTCCATTACAAATATTAAATCTGCCCAATTTATCATCTTTGCATTAATTTTTATTCTTGCGGATGAGGCTGTTCCAGCAGACCTTACTTGATGGATTGGATGATTTTGATAAATGGTTTCGGCTGTTGCGCTTCGCCATTTATTCCTGCTGCAAACAAAAAGAATATTCATTTTAAGCTTTTACTCCAAAAGCTAAATCTCCAGCATCTCCTAAACCAGGTACGATATAAGATTTACTGGTCATTTCTT
>SEDG01000770.1 GCA_004295885.1 Pedobacter sp.
GCCTTGTCGATTTACCCAAATCAAGCTATTTTATATTATTACAGGGCTTTTGCCTTGCACAGGAATGGTCAGAACGCGGAAGCTGGATTGGAAATTAAATCAGCGTTGCTGTTAGATGGTGATGATAATAACTTAAAGGCGATGATTTTCGCTTTACAGGCAGAAGTGCTGATTGACCAAGAAAAATTAAAAGAAGCAGATGTAGCGTTTGATAAAGCTATTTCATTAGCGCCAGATAATTATTTAACCCTCAGCAATTATGCTTATTATTTAGCATTGAGAAATCAGAATTTGGCTAAAGCCGAAACCTTGGCAGCAAAAGCCGCAATGGCGCTTCCTAAAAATGCTTCGGTTTTGGATACTTATGCCATCGTTCTTTTCAAATTGGGCAAGTATGATTTAGCCTTAAGTTGGATAGAAAAGGCGTTGCAAAACAATGAGGCTTCAAATCCTGTTTACTTGGAGCATTACGGTGATATTCTTTTCTCGAAAGGAGAAAAGGAAAAAGCGGTAGTGCAATGGCAAAAGGCCAAACAAGCAGGAAATGATTCCGAAAAATTAAATAAGAAAATCAATGAGAAGAAATATATTAAATAGCTTTTCGCTAATTGCAATCGTATTGCTAGCAGTGGGCTGCAGGCCAAAAAAAGTAATTGTTGCTACTCCAGAAGTAGCCAAAGAACAAGTTGCGGTAAAACCCGATGAAAAACCTCAAAATTTAGCGCTTCTAAAAAGTAAAGATTTGCCATTTAATACGCTTTCTTTAAAAGGTAAAGCTAGTTTAAAGGTTAATGGCGATGAAAATAATGTAACCTTGAACATCAGAATAGAAAAGGATAAAAAGATATGGGTTAGCGTTACAGGGCTTGCAGGAATAGAAGGTGCAAGGGCGGTAATTACTCCAGATAGTTTATTGTTGAGGAATAATTTACAAAAGACGTATACTAAAAAGCCATTTAGTTATGTTTATAGCTTTACAAGTAAACAAGTAAGCTTTAAGATGTTGCAGGCGGTCCTTTCTGGTAACACTATCAATGAATTTATGACCGAAAAATCTGATTTAAAGCAGGAAAATGGGGTTTGGGTTTTAAATGGCAATGCGGAAGATTTGGCTTATCGTATTTTGTTCAATACGCTTTTAAAACCTAATGAAACGAATTTAAACGATGTAAGAAATGCGCAGGCGTTAAAGGTTGTTTACGGGGAATATACAGCTGTTAACAATGCTTTGTTTCCATCAAGTTTAAAAATTAATTCGATGTCTGGTGCAAAAAAGATTGATATTTCGATAGAATTCGTTAAGATTGAGAGTAATGTACCTGTTGATTTCCCGTTTTCTGTCCCTAAAAGTTACGAGGTAATCAAGTAAATTTT
>SEDG01000138.1 GCA_004295885.1 Pedobacter sp.
ACTACGCCAAAATGGTTATTAAATCAACCAATTTTAGATAATATCGATGCAAATCCTTTAGAAGTTGTGGCTAGATTACAAAGTACCACTTTAAACAGATTGTTGGGAAGCAGCACTTTAGGAAAATTGGTAGCGGCAGAAGCAACTGATGGTGCAACCGCTTATAAAATCACTGATTTATTTACTGATTTAAATGGTGCTATTTTCACTGAGTTGAAATCAAGCTCAGCTATCGATGTTTATCGTCGTAACTTACAAAAATCTTATGTAGATAAATTAATTGCTATTGTTAATCCACCAGCTCCAGCGGCAGCAACTCAAGTTGTTTTTGCTGGTAGAGGTGCAGGCGCAGCAAGTGGTTTAAGTAATTCACAAAGTGATGTAATGTCGGTAGTTAAAGGTCAACTAAGAGACCTTGACGCAAGCATTAAAGGAGCTGCTTCTTCTCAAGCAGATTCATTAAGCAAATACCACTTGTTAGATTTAGCTGACCGTATTGAAAGTGCTTTAGATAAAAAGAAAGATTAATAAATCTTAAATAGTGTGAAAGCGTTCCGATGTAAAGTTGGGACGCTTTTTTTATGCTTGATTAATACAAATCGGTTTTTGTAATTTTTGATTTAACAACTTGTTCAGAAAAATTAGAAGTGCTAGTGTAGTAGTAAGTTTCGCCAACAATTTTTATGATTTTTACAGTTATCATTGCGTTATCTGGAATTTTAGGGAATTTCTTATGGGTTTTGGCGTCGTGTGCTAAAGTATAAGTACAATCGTCAAGCCATTTAACTTCAAAAGTCATGGTGGCAACTTTAGCCTTGCTCACATATTCTCCCTGCGTATTGCCAAATCTTTTAATAGTAATCGGGGTTCCTTCATACTCCATCGTAAAAATACCTTCCTTAAATTTCGAACAATCTAGGGTCTGTGCTTGTAGTTTTGCCGATGCGAACACGATAAATAAAAGGAGAGCTGCTTTTTTCATTAAGACTTTATTTTGTGTTCGAAATTAATTTATTTACTGCATAAATTGTAAATTCGGACCTTATAAAATTACAATATGAAACATTGGTTGGTAAAAAGTGAACCCTTTAAATACAGTTGGGAAAAATTTAATAAAGACGGCCGTACTTTTTGGGATGGCGTTCGTAATTATCAAGCCCGAAACAACTTGAGAGAAATGAAAGAAGGCGACTTAGTACTATTTTACCATAGCAATGAAGGCAAAAATGTAGTAGGAATTGCGAAAGTTGTTAAAGAAGCTTACCAAGACCCGACGACTGATGATAAAAATTGGGTAGTTGTAGATTTAGAGCCATTTCAGACCTTAAATAATCCAGTTACTTTAGAACAAATTAAAGCCGAAGAAAGCTTAAAAGACATTTCATTGGTGAAACAAGGTAGATTGTCTGTTATGCCATTAAAAGCAACGGAGTTCGATAAAATACTAGAAATGGCTAGCTAATGAAACATCTCATTGTTATTCTGCTTTGCTTTTTTTGCATTTTAGCTAAAGCGCAAACAAGCGATTTTGAAATCAAGGTGGTCTCCAAAAAATATCAAACTGTAAAAGGTTTGCTTAAAAAAGTATCTATCGAAGGTATTGGGGTAGAAGATTATAAAGGCAATTACCTCACTTTTAGGCCGAGTGAAATTACAAGATTAAAAATTAGAAAACGTGGCTTAACCGTTGGCGAGGGAAGCCTTGCTGGTCTTGGTGGTGGCGCTGGTTTGGGTGCCGCAATTTGGTCATTAGACGAAAATGGTATGGCAACAAAAGAATTACTTACCCTAACTGCTGCATTAGCTGGCACAGGATTAGTTGCTGGAACAATAACAGGAATTGTTGCGGAAATTGTAAATACCAAATATACGCTTACAGTTAATGAAAGCGATGAAAATTATAAAGTAGGTTATAAAAAGCTAGAGAAATACGTTAATGATATTGTTACCGAACACGTTAATCCTTAAAGAACAAGGCTTTAAGTTCACTAGCATCATTTGGTTCCATTTTTCCAGCCAAAATTAAGCGCAACTGCCTACGACGTAAGGCACCATTATATAGTTCTTTTTCGTCTTCAGTCTCTGGTAAAAGTTCGGGAACTGGGATTGTTCTTCCGCTTTGGTCTACAGCAACAAATGTGTAATAGGCCTCGTTGCTTTTGGCCCTAGTGCCAGAAGGAATGTTCTCTGCCCAAACATCTAGGCGAACCTCTACAGAAGTATGGAATGAACGTGTAACCTTGGCTTCTATCGTAATTACATCGCCCAGTTTAATTGGCTGTTTGAAGGAAACATTATCTACCGAAGCCGTCACCACGATTCTGTTGCAATGTTTTTGAGCAGAAATAGCCGCTGCAATGTCCATCCAGTGCAGTAAACGACCACCCATTAAATTGTTTAAGGTATTGGTATCGTTTGGCAATACCAACTCGTTCATGATGGTGAAGGAATTTTTTGGGCTTTTAGATTTTGTGCTCATATTGGGGGCGAAAATACAGAAAATAGATAGGTGTTTGTACATTTATTGAATAAAATCTTGTTTTTTGAAGCGCAATGCCGCTGCTTTCTTTAACGTTAATCCTGCTTTACGCTTTACTTCTCCCGATAAATCGGGATTCGTGTTCGCTACAATCAGGGCTATTTATTAACGGACTGTGCTCTTAAACCCCTCAAGTTGCAGGGCAGAAGTTAACTAAACCTGATTGAGCGGAAATACCCCGATTTTTTTCCGGGGATTGCAGCGAAAGCGGGGCTAGGCTAACCAATGAAAAACAGCTTTTGCTTTTCAAAAAAAATATCATTAAGAAGTTAAGGATAACTTAGTGTCTTTAAATTTCTTAACGATTATGTCAATATTGGCTAATTTTAGCTACAAGTGAAACAATACGTTTAAATTACGGTTATAAACACATCGAAATCTAAAATTTACTATGCAAAATCAAACGCTCATCCAATATTTTCATTGGTATTACAATGAATCAGCTAATTTATGGACAAAGGCCAAACAAGAAGCGGCAAACTTAGCAACAATGGGTATCACGGGTGTATGGTTTCCGCCAGCGTATAAGGGCAGCAACGGTGGCTACTCTATAGGTTATGACACTTACGACTTATTTGATTTAGGTGAATTTGACCAAAAAAACAGCATTGCCACCAAATACGGAAATAAGGAAGAATACCTCAGCGCCATCAATGAATTGCATAAAAACGGCTTAAATGTAATAGCTGATACTATTTTTAACCATAAAGCGGGTGGCGATGAATTGGAAAAAATAAAAGTTAAAAAAGTAAATGAAGACAATAGGAACGAGTTTATTTCTGAAGAGATGGAAATTGAAGCGTGGACCAAGTTTACTTTTGCCGGTAGGGCAGGTGCTCACTCAGATTTTATTTGGGATCATCGATGTTTTAGTGGAGTAGATTATGCGGAAGACATGAAGGAATCGGCCATTTATGCCATCCAAAATGAATATGGTGAAGGATGGGAGGAGGTTCCTTCTAGTGAGCTAGGTAACTACGACTATTTGATGTTTGATGACATAGATTTTCGTAATCAGGCAGTTAGGGAAGAATTAAAAAGATGGGGTAAATGGTATCACGAAACCTGTAATTTAGATGGCTTTAGGTTAGATGCAGTTAAACATATCTCGCCTGAATTTATTGTTGAATGGATTGATTTTATGAAGGCTGAATGTGGAAAGGATTTTTTCATTGTAGCTGAAAATTGGAACATCGAGAGTGTTGAGGAATTAGAGAAATATATAGAAATAACTGGCGGAAGAACTCAACTTTTCGATTCGTTATTACATCACAATTTTTATCTGGCCTCAAAAGCGGGCAAGGAATATGATTTAAATTGCATTTTTGAGAATACATTAGCTCATCGTAATCCTTTATTAGCGGTAACTTTTGTAGATAATCACGATTCGCAACCTATGCAAGCCTTGGAGTCGTTTATCGAATTTTGGTTTAGGCCACTAGCTTACAGTATGATTCTATTGCGTGAGGCAGGTATTCCTTGTGTGTTTTATACTGATGTTTACGGTGCTGAATATGAAGATGATGGTCATAAAGTAGAGCTGATTGGCTTGGCAGAATTGCCGCAGTTATTAAAGGTTAGAGAAGACTTATCTTATGGAGAGCAAAGAGATTATTTAGATCATAATAACTGCATCGGCTGGACTAGGGCAGGAGATGAGGAACACCCAAATTCTGGTGTCGCAGTTTTAATGAGTAACGGAGACGAAGGCTTTAAAAAAATGGAAATCGGAAAGCATTTTACTGGAAAAATCTTTATCGATATCTTAGGCAAACGAAACGAAGAGGTAATTATTGATGACGAGGGTTGGGGAGAATTTTTCTGCGAAGCAGGAAGCGTTTCGGTTTGGGTATTGAAGGTTGATTAGTTCATTGAGAATGGATAGTTTGTTAAATTAGTTCATTAGTTCACTTGTTCATTGGGAATGGGATAGTTTATTAAATTATTTCATTTGTTCACTAGTTCATTGGGAATGGGATAGTTTATCAAATTAGTTCACTCGTTCATTGGGAATGAAGTTGTTCAGTATTAATTCACATGTTAAAGTTCACTAAGCCTTAAATAATTGCAAGTAGAATTTGTTGTGGTTAAACTTTGCTATATATGCGCCCCGACTAATGAACTAATGATACTAATGACACTAATGAACTAATTATTTTTTCAAGCTATTAACATTACTAAACCCAACCAATTCGTCCCATCTGCTACCAACTTTACGATAATAAACTAATATCTGATAACTGTTGTCTGTTTCGAAAAAAGAGCCTTCAAAAACTTTATCATCGAAGTTTCCGTTCTCATCCAACCAAACATATTTAAAGTCGTACAGACCTTGTTTTAACTTTAAGTTCCCATAAAAACGCTTTCTGGTTGGCTCGTAGGTTAGTTTGCTTTCGTCGTTTAATATGTAGTTATTAAAACGGCCAACAACATATGCATTACCTTTTGGAGTTGGTGGCATAGCGTTTAAAGTAAACAAAATATTAGCGTAATCGCTATCGGTAATATTATCTCTCCCATCTTGATTGCGGATGAAGAAGTTACCATTTTCATCAAATTGAGTGCTGTATTTGGCTGTGCCGTTTGGCAAGTCTGTAAACAGCGCAATGTGGTTTGCCGTATCTCTATAAAAATCTTGAACGTGCTCTGCCTTGAACCTAAAATTTCTAAAATCGAATTTTCTAAACTCATTGCCGGCCCAAAATTCATTGCTGTTAATCTCGTTATAGGTTAAGGTATTTTGCCTAACAAATGTTGGTTTGGTATTGGTAATCGCTGTCTCTGGAATTCCATTCTGCATTACCACTACTTTAATCTCCGTAGAAGGATTTTGAATTAATGTTTGGTAGGATATCGAGAAGTTAACTTTCTGTTTGCTAAATCTATATTCTACCGAGCTACTTGGCAAAACCTCTGCACCAACACCAACCGTATTGTTTACCACATAAAAACGTTGCGTTACGATTAGTTTTTCAGGGTTGTTATTCTCGTAGACCTTTAATAAATAATTGCCAGAAATTTTTGGCTTAATCTGGTCGTTCGGGAAAACCAGCGAATAGTGTGTGAACTTTTGAAGTGTATTGAACGAAAATTTATAGTTAAAAATGATATCCTCGCTTGAGCCTTCTAGGTAATCTAATTTATTTATACGAGATGGTTTCCAGTCGTAGGTACAATGTTCAATGGTGTAATTGTAATTTTTATTGCCACCTTTTAAATCGTCAAAAGCAAATGTAATGGTTTCGCTACCACGTAAAATGATGATTGGGAATGATTGCTCTTTTTTTGTGTTGTAGCATTCAACTGTTTTAATATAAGGTTGATACACTTTATTGTCATACACTATTTGTGCATTTGCGTTTAGAAAAAACGCAACAAGAAAGAGTATCAATCCTAATTTTTTCATTAAGCCTCTAGCTCCATAATCTCAGAAGCCAATTCTTCCCAGGTTTTCTGGGCGTGGTCTAATAAAGCTTTTTCAGCTAAATATCTTTTATTGGCCTCGTCTAATTTATACTGATTAGCATATACTTCTTCCCGAGCTAATTCTGCTTCTACCAATTTCACACTCAATTCAAAAGCTGCAATTTCTTCTTCAGTTCTTTTCAATTTATCGTTCAATTTTTTCAATTGCTGTTGTGCATTTGCAGGAGCAGGCTCAGCTGGTTTTTTCTTCTCTTCTGTTGTAGGCTTAACAGGAATTGGTTTTGGGGTAGGAATTACCCTTTTGCTATTCCATTCTTCGTATTCTGCATACGTTCCAGGATATTCCTTGATTTTTTCTTCTTCAATAAACCAAATTTTGTTGGCCACATTGTCTAGGAAATACCTATCGTGAGAAACAGAGATAAATGTTCCTTCGTACTGTTGTAATGCCTGGATCAAGATATTCACCGATTGAATATCCAAGTGATTCGTTGGCTCATCCAGAATCAAGAAGTTCGAATCCGTAGTTAATGATTTCGCCAAAGCAACTCTAGATTTTTCCCCTCCAGATAAAACCTTGATTTTTTTGAAAACATCATCGCCAGTAAACAAGAAACACCCTAAAATAGAACGTAATTC
>SEDG01000771.1 GCA_004295885.1 Pedobacter sp.
ATAGCAGGGATGAATAACTACGCATCTGCTTACCAACTTAAGCCAGACGAGGTTTTTACCACACCTCCATTTCTTTTTACACTTTCTAGTGAAGGTAAGGGAAAGGCGAGCAGGCAGATGCAAAACTGGGCCAGAGAATATAAATTGTTGGATGGTAAAGGCAATCGTTTAACCTTGTTAAATAACTGGGAAGCTACTTATTTTGATTTTAACGAAAGTAAATTATCTTCCTTGCTAAAGGACACTAAAAAGCTGGGGGTAGACCTTTTTCTTTTGGATGATGGTTGGTTCGCGAATAAATATCCAAGAAATGACGACCATACGGGGTTAGGCGATTGGCAGGAAAACCGAGTGAAGTTGCCCAATGGAATAGCTTCTTTGGTTAAGGAAGCAGAGGTTACTGGTGTTAAATTTGGAATTTGGTTAGAGCCTGAAATGGTAAGTCCTAAAAGTGAACTGTACGAAAAACATCCTGACTGGGTAGTTAAACAAGGTGCCAGAGATGAATTTTATTTTAGAAACCAATTGGTGCTTGATTTAAGCAATCCAAAGGTGCAAGATTTTGTTTATGAAACAATTGATGGTCTGCTTCAAAAAAATCCCAAATTAGCCTATATCAAATGGGATTGCAACGCTGTAATTTACAATGCCTATTCAAGTTATCAAAAAAATCAACAACACTTTTATATCGAATATGTGAGGGGGCTTTATAAAATCCTAGAACGTGTACGAGCAAAATATAGCCTCCCAATGATGTTGTGCTCAGGTGGTGGCGGAAGGGTAGATTACGCAGCTTTACAATATTTCACGGAATTTTGGCCAAGTGATAATACAGACCCGCTGGAACGCATTTTTATGCAATGGGAGTATTCTTATTTTTATCCAGCAATTAGTACTGCTAACCATGTTACCGATTGGGGAAAACAGCCCATTAAATTTAGGACAGATGTAGCCATGATGGGCAAATTGGGTTTTGATATAGTTGTAAGTAAATTATCAGAAAAAGATCTTCAGTTTTGTCAAGGTGCAGTTAAGCTGTATAATGGAATAAAGTCCACCATCTGGAATGGAGATCAGTATCGTTTATCCAATCCAAGAACTGAGAATGTAGCTTCAGTTTTATACATCGATTCCTTAAAGAATAATGGTGTTATTTTTAACTATCTGGTTAATAATAGGTATGAAGAGGGAAGCAAGAAACCGATAAAAATCGCAGGACTAGCTAGTAACAAAAATTATAGGATAAGAGAAGTTAATATTTACCCTGGCGAAAAAACAACGATTGATGAAACGAAGACATATAGTGGAGATTTTTTGATGAATATCGGGTTAAATCCGAATGTAAGTGCTGCAAGAGCTAGTGTTGTATTAAG
>SEDG01000772.1 GCA_004295885.1 Pedobacter sp.
TAGGGAAAAACTTTGATTTTAAATTTGAGAAGCCTAAATACCGAGAAGGATATTATTTTTGGTCATCAGCTTTGCGTTTGCATTTAGGTGCTGGTTCTGAAGTTAAAATGTTTACCCACGCAACATCAAAAATTAAAGCAATTAGCCTATATGCCGAAGCCAATACAAATGATTTATACGCTATCAGTTGGTTTCAGAATAGAACCAGCACTCCGTTTTACGAAATATTTAAATTGGGTTATGGGGTAAAGATGTATTTTTAACGATTGATGGTCAATGGTTGATGGTCTATGAGCCATCGACCATAGGCCGCTTGTTTAAATCGCCAACACTCTAAATTCTAAAATATCGCCAGGTTGGCAATCTAAAGCTCTACAAATAGCCTCTAGCGTTTCTAACCTAACCGCCTTTGCTTTTCCTGTTTTAAGGATGGATAAATTTGACATTGTAATCCCTACCCTATCACTTAATTCAGTAAGTGACATTTTCCGCTTGGCAAGCATTACATCAAGATTTACGATGATGGGCATTTAAATTTGAGTATTTGGATGTGAGATTTGTGGCAAAGTTAAAGTCTTATATGGTTAAATCTTGTTCTTGTTGTAAAATCATAGCTTTTCTAAAGGCTGTGTATATTAAATAGCCAAGCGCTGACAAAATCACTAAAAAGTAGTCATGCTCCCAAAAAGAGTGAGTGATTACTATGCCCTCACTAGAATAACCTAAAGAGAAAATCAAATAAATTATAAAGTTTATTGCATATGACACGCATCCCAAAATCAACAAGACGACCGACATTGTACGTAATCGATTAACATTTACCTCATCAAACGCTTTATTTTTTGAAACTGCTATCAAAAAATTAATAAATAGTTTTAACAGAGATAAATTGACTGCAATGAAAACAATAATCATCAGTAGTATCGATGCTTGTATAAAAAATTCCCAGAAAGTAGATTCAATTAAAATAAGAATAGAATTATCATCGGCCGAATAATTATACGCCACTTTTTTATCCACATAGGAAACAGAGTGATGTTTTCCAACGGTATGAATTCTTGTTTTAGAAAGATAACCATTCCCATCTTTGGTATAATAAGTCAAATAATCGGGACCTGGCGTCTCCTGAATTTTAAGTCCAACTTTACTAAGTTTGAGATATGTTAACGAATTTTTATTTGCGCTATTAAAATTTAAAGATTTAATCAATCCGATAAATCCTCCAGACCAACCACTATAAGATTCAAAACCTTGAACAAAAATAGCTTTCTCCCTATTGATACTGTCAAGCTTTTGCTTAGCAAAATTGACATCCGAATTTATATCATCTAGCTTATTCTCATCTATCGAATATGAATCAATCTC
>SEDG01000773.1 GCA_004295885.1 Pedobacter sp.
GGATTAGCTGCGATTGGCGCTGGTCTAGGTATCGGACGTATTGGTGGTTCTGCGATGGACGGTATTGCTCGTCAGCCAGAAGCTGCCTCAAAAATTCAAACTGCGATGTTAATCGCTGCAGCATTCGTTGAAGCTGTTGCTTTATTCGCAGTAGTAGTTGCCTTAATGGGTAACGGATAGTATTAAATTGTATTGGGCCCAAAAGCCCAATACTTTTTTGTTAAAAGAGAAAAAAACATATTAATATATAATTAGATGGATTTATTAATACCTGAAGTTGGCTTAGTTATTTTTCAAACAATAGCATTTTTATTGTTAATGTTTGTTTTGGGCAAATTTGCTTGGAAACCAGTATTGGCTGCTATCAAAGAACGTGAGCAATCTATTGATGATGCGTTAAACAAAGCTGAATTAGCTAAACAAGAAATGGCTCGTTTAACTTCTCAAAACGAAGAGTTAATGAAACAAGCTCGTGCAGAACGTGATGAGATTTTAAAAGAAGCTAAAACGCTTAAAGATAGTATCGTTAACGAAGCAAAAACTTCGGCACAAACTGAAGGTGCTAAATTGATTGAAAAAGCTCGCATCGAGATTGAAAATCAAAAGAAAGCAGCATTGGCTGAATTAAAAGGACAAGTTTCTACTTTATCATTAGATATTGCAGAGCGTGTTTTACGTAGCCAATTAGATGATAAAGCAAAACAACAGGATTTGGTTAACAGCCTGTTGAAAGATGTGGAGTTAAACTAAGTTAGATTTGAGACACTAGATGTGAGATGTGAGACTGGTATAGATAGGGAAGTATTTCTCAAATCTCAAATCTCAAATCTCAAATCTCAAAATAAAAAATATGTCAAGTAAAGCAGCAAGCAGATACGCAAAATCATTAATCGACCTTTCTACCGAGCAAAACGCTTTGCAGGATATGATGAATGATATGGTGTTATTTGAAGAGGTTGTAGATAACAACAGCGAACTGGAAGCGATTTTAAAAAATCCGATTGTGCCTTTAGATAAAAAAGCAGGTATTTTGAATGATGTTTTTGGCAACAAGGTTCATCAAATTACCCAAAGCTTTTTAAAACTTGTAGTTAATAAAGGTAGAGCAGGAATTTTATTTGAAACTTCTAAACAGTTCATTAACCAATATAATTTTATTAAAGGTATCGTAACTGCAGAAGTAACATCTGCAATTGCATTAAATGATGCTACTAAAGCTGAAATAGTTGCCTTGGTTAAAAAGGAAATGGGTGCTAATGAAGTTATCGTTAAAGAAAAAGTTGACGAAAAATTAATTGGTGGCTTTATTTTAAAAGTTGGCGATAAACAATTTGATGCTAGTATTTCTAGCGGCTTAAATAA
>SEDG01000139.1 GCA_004295885.1 Pedobacter sp.
TTGAATTGTTGAACTGTGTAAAGCCCGCAAGTAAGGTGAATGCAGCCGTGTAAACATGTATGTAGAAAATAGGCAAGTAAGCCTTTAAGCTGGTAACCTCTGTTTGTTTAATTTGTAAAAAAGCTACTTCTTTATGGAATGGGATATAACGTAAAGTGATTTGTAGCATCAACAAGAAGAAATATGAAAAGAACAATAACCAAATCAAGTTAACATAGTTCAATTTCTTAAACATCTACAACAGTTCTAAAATCTCATCAACATACTGACGGTCGTTCGCTAAACGCGGCACTTTATGCTGTCCACCAAGTTTTCCGCGAGCTTTTAGCCATTTGTAAAAAGTATCTTTAGGTGCGTTATGAACTTTTGGTCTACAAAGTGCCATATCCTTAAAGCGTTTTGCATCGTAATCAGAATTAATTTCACGTAAGGTTTCATCTAATACATCAACAAACCTATTAAAGTCGTTAGGTTGCGTTTCAAATTCGATAATCCACTCGTGGCCGCCAGCTTTTTCCCCTTTAAAATAAATTGGGCAAGCAGTGTAGTCTTTAATTTTCGCCGAAGTTACTGCACAAGCTTTTGTTAAAGCATTTTCTGCATTGTCAATAATTATTTCCTCGCCAAAAGCATTAATGAAATGTTTTGTTCTACCAGTGATTTTAATCCTAAACGGAGAAATGGAGGTAAATTGAACCGTATCTCCAATTAAATATCGCCATAATCCAGCATTTGTAGAAATAATGATGGCGTAGTTTTTATGGAGTTCTACCTGTTCTAATGATAAAGTTTTCGGATTTTCATCGTCTAAGTTCTCTAATGCAAGAAACTCATAAAATATGCCGTAATCTAACATCAATAATAACTCTTCAGAATTATCTTGGTCTTGGATGCCGAAAAAGCCTTCAGATGCATTATAAGTTTCCAAATAATACATCTCGTCTGATGGAATTAGCTCTTTAAACTGTTCCCGATAGGGCGTAAAATTTACAGCGCCATGGAAATACAATTCCAGATTTGGCCAAACCTCTAACAGGTTTTTTTTGCCAGTCATTTCCAGCACCTTTTTTGCCAGAACGATAGTCCACGTGGGTACGCCAGAAATATTAGTTACGTTTTCTTTAATGGTAGCTTCCGCCATTTTATCCATCTTTTCCTCGTAATTATCCATCAAAGCGATAGAAATGTCTGGTGTTCTGTAATATTCAGCCCACATTGGTAGATTTTTAATCAGCACAGCTGAAAGGTCGCCGTAATGGATGTCATCGCAAAGCTGATTAATTTGATGGCTGCCGCCTAAAACCAAGCCTTTCCCAGTAAACATTTGAGTGCTTGGGCGATTATTGCAGTAGATAGAAATCATATCCTTTCCGCCTTTGAAATGGCATTCTTCCAACGCTTCTTCAGAAACTGGAATAAATTTGCTTCTATCGCTTGTAGTGCCTGATGATTTGGCAAACCATTTAATTTCAGATGGCCATAAGATATTCTGTTCGCCTTTGAGCATACGCTCTATGTAAGGCTTTAAAGTATCGTAATTTTGAATGGGAACGCGTTCCTTGAACTGACTTGCCGTTAAAATAGACTTATAATCGTACAATTTGCCCCATTCAGTATTTTCTGCACTAGAGATTAGGGTGTGCAACCATTCTTCCTGAACATCTAATGGATACTTCATGAAAAGCTCAATTTGATGAATGCGCTTTTTCATGTACCAAGTAAAAATCGAATTTACAATTGCCATCTAGTATCTATAAATTTTTTCTACGCAGCACAAAGTTCGAGCCTAAATATACCTTACGCACCATTTCATTGGCGGCCAATACTTCAGGTGTTCCTGATTCTAATATTTTACCCTCAAAAAGCAAGTATGCTCTATCAGTAATTGATAAGGTTTCCTGTACGTTATGGTCGGTAATTAAAATGCCTATATTTTTCTTTTTTAGCTTGGCAACAATGGTCTGAATTTCCTCAACAGCAATCGGGTCGACCCCAGCAAAAGGTTCATCCAATAAAATAAAGTTAGGATTTGCTGCTAAAGCTCTTGCAATTTCTGTTCTTCTACGCTCACCACCAGAAAGTAAATCTCCACGGTTTTTCCTCACCTTGTGCAAGCTAAACTCATTGATTAACTCTTCTAGTTTCTCGTTTCGTTCTTCTTTGGTTAATTTGGTCATCTCTAAAATGGCCATGATATTATCTTCAACCGTCAATTTCCTAAAAACGCTGGCTTCCTGTGCTAAATAACCGATTCCTTTTTGCGCCCTGCGATACATTGGGTCTTTGGTAATATCTAGACCGTCTAAAAATATGGTGCCTTCATTTGGCTTAATTAACCCTACAATCATATAAAATGATGTTGTTTTCCCTGCTCCATTTGGACCAAGCAAACCCACAATTTCTCCTTGGCTTACTTCGAAAGAAACATCATTTACAACAGTACGTTGTTTGTATTTTTTAACCAGATTTTCGGCTTTTAAAATCATTTAAATTTTTGATTTACGATTTAAGATTTACGAATTGCAATGTACAAGTTCTTTTTTTCCTTGATCTTTTATCCTTATTCGTCATTCTTAATTCCTTTTATATTTAGTTGCAAGCGCTTTTTATCTCTCCAAACGTTTTCTTCTATGGTATAACAAATAGAAAAAGGTTTGTTGGGTTTTATTAAATTTTCAAACTCTCCTAAGTTAAAACCAATGGTTTCAAAAATAGCTGAATTTTGTTGTTTTACACTCAATTTTAAATGTTTTGTGCCAACAATTTGCGGTTGACCAACTAAAGTAACTCCCTTAGTTATAAAAACTGGAGCCATATTTTGCGGTCCGAAAGGTGCCATTTGCAGCAAAATGCGATAAAATTTCGCGTCAATTTGTGCTAAATCAATTTCACAATCTACAATGATCTCCGGTGTAAGTAAGTCATCGGTAATCGTAGATGAGACCACAGTCTCAAATTTATCAGAAAAAGGAATTAGATTTTCTGGTTTTATGGTTAAGCCAGCTGCATATTTGTGACCACCGAATTGTTCCAGTAAATCGCTGCATGAGAGTAAAGCTTCATACAAATCATAACCAGCGACAGAACGGGCTGAGCCTGTATAGTTTCCATTAGATTCTGTTAAAACGATGGTTGGGCGGTAATATTTTTCTGTTAATCGCGATGCTACAATTCCAATAACGCCTTTATTCCAATCTTGCTGATAAACAACCGTAGTTTTTCTGTTGATTAAAACTTCACTTTGCTCAATAATTGCTAGAGCCTCTAATGTTATATTCTGGTCGAAAGACCTTCTGTCTGTGTTTTGTGAGTTGATGAATAAACTTTGTTCATCGGCCAATACAACTTCATCGGTCAGTAGAACTTTTACGGCATCTTTTGCATCGCCCATCCGCCCTGCGGCGTTAATTCTAGGAGCCAGTAAAAATACCACATCCATGATAGAATAGGTTTCTGTTTTACCAGAAATTTGCATTAAAGCTTTTAACCCACAACAGGGATTCTCATTCAATTTGATTAATCCAAAATGAGCCATCACCCTATTTTCATCCACAATGGGAACAATATCTGCAGCAATACTCACCATGCATAAATCAAGGTATTGCTCATACATTTCATCAGGTAAATCATTAGCTTGACAATAGGCCTGTGCTAATTTAAAGCCAATTCCGCAGCCAGATAATTCTTTAAATGGATATTCGCAATCTTTCCTTTTTGGGTCTAAAACAGCAATGGCATTTGGTATTTCCTCTGCAGGCAAATGGTGGTCGCAGATGATGAAATCTATGCCTAGCGAATTAGCATAGGCAATTTTATCAACCGAGCGAATGCCGCAATCTAAAGCGATAATTAAGGCAAATCCGTTTTCCTTTGCAAAGTCAATTCCTGCTGTAGAAATGCCATAACCCTCTTTATGTCTATCGGGAATGTAGTAAGCAATTTTGCTCGTAAATTGGCTAAAGAAGCTATAGGTTAAAGCTACAGAAGTGGTTCCGTCAACATCATAATCCCCATAAACCATTATTTTTTCTTGGTTTTGCAAGGCTGATGAAATCCTGTCGACAGCCTTTTCCATATCCTTCATTAAAAAAGGGTCATGGAGTTGAGTTAAAGTTGGTCTGAAAAAGTATCGAGCTTCTTCAAAAGTAGTAACACCTCTTTGAACTAATATTTGGGCTAAACATTTATCTATATTTAACTCATTGGCAAGCACTTCAGTTTTCGCATCATCACCTTTTTCTACCTGTGCCCATCTTTTTTCCATTTATTCTGTATCGTTTTTGGTTCGTCATGGTAGTTACAACATAGCTATATGTTCATTCTTGTTCTTTATATTTGCGCTACCGTTCGTAAATATATCATTTAATTTCTTTCCAAAAAATAGTTATGTCTTTGCAAGTTTACACATTACATGAAGGTTCTTATTCAGTAGATATTTCTAAGAAATTTGTTCCGTTTGACCCAACTAAAGACAATCCTAAAGATAGGCCAGCATCCTTATTTATTAATGTGCAACCATTTTTGGTAAAGCTTAAAAACGAACTGATTTTATTAGATACTGGATTAGGTTATAGCAATGCTGATGGTAAATTACATTTGCATGAAAACATAAAAAAGGCAGGTTTTAATCCAGATGATATAACGATGGTTTTAATGTCGCATTTACATTTCGACCACTCAGGCGGAATGGTGCATGACTATAATGGGAAAATGGAATTGAGTTTCCCAGATGCAAATTATGTTATGCAAAGAGGAGAGTGGGAAACTGCATTTTCTAGTACCTCATCGTCATACCATACTGAGATTTTTGATTATATTCAGCGTAATGCCCAAATTAAACTAATAGAAGGTTCAGGTCAATTAACGGATGAAATTAGTTACGAATTAACAGGGGCTCATTGTCCATTTCATCAAGTTTTTTTGATTGATGATGGCGAGGATAAAGTCTTTTTTGGTGGCGATGTTTTGCCAGAGCCAGAAGAATTGATTAGAAAATTTATTGCCAAATACGATTTCGATGGTCGCAAGGCGATGGAGTTAAGAGAGGAATTTGGCCAAAAGGCGGTAGCAGAAAATTGGAAGTGTTTATTTTACCATTCAAAATCTAAAAGCCAAGCTTTTATAGAGCAAGATGGAGATAGATATAAAATAGTTTAATTAAAGGCTTAAAGCCTAATTGCTTTAATCAACTCTGTTAAGCGTTCCATAGAAAGGGGTTTTGAGATAAACCCTTTGACAGATTTGTAGCTTTTTGTTTTTTCTATGTCGTTTTCGTAAACAGACGAAGACAGAATGTAAAGGTCAGAATCGATCTTGAAATCTAATGCCTCATAAGCTTCAATAAACTCCCAACCATTCATCACAGGCATATTAATATCTATCAGAATCAGATTTGGAAATGCAGCGTTTTGAGCAGTTACCTCTTCAAGGTAATCTATTGCTAATTTACCATTGCTCTTGGCTACCATATCGATATCGAAACCAGTTTTTTCGACAATCTTTTTGATGATAAAAATATTGATATCATCATCATCAATTACCAACAAATTTATCTTACCGTCTAGCATTGAGCGTTTTGTATAAATAAGAAAGCCTTTTCTTAATGTTTTAAAGGTAGAGATTGAAAGTGGTAATTACAATATGTATTTCAAACAAAAAAGACCTAATAAATATCAGGTCTTTTAATCTCTTTTGTTAAAAAGGAGTTTATTTTTTAGCTACTAATTTTACTGAAATTGTGAATTCATCATAGATGAAGTTATCGCCAATGTTAGCAAAAACTGATTTAGATTTAAATTGAATACCAAATTTAGTTCTATCGATCACAATTTTATCTGCAGTTGCAGTAACTGATTTATCAGCGTTCCAAGTTAAAGTAGCAGGGAAAGTTACCGATTGAGTAATACCTTTAATTGTTAAATCGCCAGTTACGTTAACAGCAGCACCGTTACCAGTTACTTTTTTAATAACAAAATTAGCAGCTGGGAATTTATCAACGCCAAAAAAGTCATCAGCTTTTAAGTGTTTATCTAAACCTGCATTTGGTTTAGTTCCGCCGTCCATAGTTTTTATGCTAGTCATGTTAGCAACAAAGCCACCACCAGCTAATTTTTTACCATTAAAATCTAAGTTACCTGAAGTTAAGTCAACTGTACCAGTGTGTGAACCAGCAAATTTTTTGCCTTCCCAAGCAATGCTCGATTGAGTAACGTCTATTTTATAAACATCTGCTTTTGGAGTAAAAGCAACAAAACTAGCTACAACAGCTAATAATAAGATTGAAGTGATTTTTAATTTCATTTGAAAGTTTTTTAATTTTTGTAAAGGTATTTAAATTGTTTTAGGTAAAAGTTATCATATGTTAAGATTTCAATTTTCTGACCTTTACAGTATGACAGCGTTTTCATTGGAGTAAATTTGCTTAAAAAGGTTTAATGATTTATGGGAAAGATGTAAATTGTTTTTACGAAGAGTTGAAAAGCAATAACAAGCGCTATTATTTAGGTTAGTCCCG
>SEDG01000140.1 GCA_004295885.1 Pedobacter sp.
CCTGCTAGTATGGCAAGTACGCCATTAATACCATTTGTTTGTGATACAGCACCTTCGCAAGGTACAGGATTTACAGGCGTGCTACCATCCACAGTAACTGTAACCTGAATTCTTGTGGCAGAAGTACATCCAGTAATGGTATTAAAGCTTTCAACATAGTATGATGTTGTGCTATTTAAAGGAGGTGTTACAAAAGTTGAACCTGTATAAAATGGTGTAGTTCCGTTAGCAGTGCTATACCAGTTAAAGTTTACGTTTGCATCTGCTGAGCTTGCCGTTAATACCGCAGTTTGACCTGGACTAACAGTAGCTGATGACGATTGAACTTGAGGTGCCGCAGGACGAGGGGTAACTACAATGCTAACCGCTGCACGACTAGGACTTAAACATCCACCTTGTGATGCTTCTACATAATAAGTTTTATTTGCTGTTAAAGCTGGAGTTGTAAATGAAGTACCTGTAAAAATTGATGGTCCACCAACTGCGGTTTCAAACCAATTATAAGTAACTGCAGGATTAGGGCTTGTAACTGTTAAGGTACGGGTAGAACCCTCACAAGTAGAAGGAACTGCAGCCACAACCGGAACAGTTAACACAGGCGTTACAGTAACAGTTACTGGAACTCTTTCTGTATTTGCACAGCCAGCTTTACTTACCTGAATATAATACGTGGTAGTGGTTGTTAAAGCTGGAGTTGTATAGGTATTTCCGTTAGCTAACATTGTACCACCAACAGCATCGCTGTACCAAGTTAAAGTTGTTCCTCCGTTTGGAGTTGCAGATAAATTAGCTGTACTGCCAGAACAAATTGCCAAACCTGTACTAGCTACCGTTGGCTTAGGATAAATTATCTCTGCGCCATAAATATCTAAACTAGACAAGGCAGCTACAGTTGCGCTGAACCTAACTTCTACCCTGTCATATACTCCACCAGCTAGCAAAGTTGCTTTAAAGCGATTTCCACCTAATAATTTTAGATCTATTAATGCTGAGTTTAACTGGTAAGTATTTACGACCGATCCTCCGTTCATTACAGTAACGGTTACGCCACCCAAGACAGATAAATCCAATAAGCCAGTAGGTGTCGCCAAATCTAAACGAATACTATCCGTTGCCACTCCAGCTGACGGGAATATTAAACGTTGGTAACCTTGTGCGCCAACTCCTACTGCTAATGTAATTCTAGTAAAGTTAGTTAGGTTGGCATCCGTAGAGTTTCCAGCACCGCTGATACTACATAAAAGACAAATACCTGTAATACCACTGTTTTGGCTGTTGGCTGCATTACAATTCGGATTTGATGGTCCGCTTAATACAATGATGGTTACTGGTGCTCTACTTGCACTTACACAACCTGTTCCGTTTACACTTTCTGCATAATAAGTTGTAGTAGTGTTAAGGTTAGGCGTGGTAAAACTAGGTCCAGTAGCTAAACTAGCACCACCTGAAGCATTTGCATACCAATTAATTGTTTCTCCTGCATTTGCAGTAGCCTGAACAACTGTACTCTGTCCGCTATTAATTACTTGATTATTTGTTGTTATTAGTGGTGTGTTTGGCGCTGGATTGATATTAACTGTTACAGCAGTACGTGTGCTAACTGCAGTTCCAGAAACCGCCTCTACATAAAAAGTTGTAGTTGCATTAACAGTCGGTGTAACAAATGTTCCGTTATTACCTGTAACTAGAGGCGTGTTTCCGGTTGGACCATACCAATTATAAGTAACACCTGCCTGTAGGTTACTAACGGTTAGCGTGGCAGTTGTTCCACTACAAATTGTCGCGTTCGCCACTACTGGTGCATTAACTCCTACGGTGATGCTATAATCTGTATTAACTACATTTCCATTGGCATCAGTTGCAGTAAGTGAAACTGTATAAACACCACCTGTTGTTGGTGTGCCAGTAATTTCTCGTGTTAAGGTGTTAAAACTTAATCCAGGAGGAAGATTTGTTGCCACATAAGTATAAGGCGCTGTACCACCCGTAACAGCTGGTAAAGTTTGAGTTGGATACGGCACCCCCACAGTTCCGTTTGGTAACGTTGCTGTTGGTAGGGAAAGTGCGCCGATTACTTTTAAAGCATACGTATTACTGATGGTTTTTGCATCCGCATCAGTTGCCGTCATGGTAATGGTATAATTTCCAGATTGAATTGGTGTACCTGTAATTTGTCTTGTTGCAGGGTTAAAGCTTAATCCTGGAGGAAGATTTGTTGCCACATAAGTGTAAGGGCCAACGCCACCGTTTGCCGACGGTAAAGTTTGAGTTGGGTAAACTATACTCACATTTCCATCCGGCAATGTTTGATTGGCCAAAGTCAATGGATCCTTAACTCTAATGGAGTAATTTGATGTGGTTGTTCTACCTTCTGCATCTGTAACCGTTACAGGGATAGCATAAGTTCCCGCTGTTGTTGGTGTTCCAGTAATCTCTCTTGTAGTTGGGTTAAATGACAATCCCGGAGGAAGGTTTAATGCAATATAAGTATAAGGACCTGTGCCACCAGTTGCTGGCAATATAGTTTGGGTTGCATAAGCTACACCTACCGTTCCATCCGCCAAAGGCGACGTAGGCAATACCAGTGGATCTTTAACTACGATGGTGTAATTATTACTAGCCTGATTTCCATCAGCATCTGTTGCAACCACGTTAACCACATACGGACCAGCAGTTGTTGGCGTACCAGTGATTTCTCTGGTTGCCGGATTAAATGATAAACCAGGAGGAAGATTTGTTGCTACATAAGTGTAAGGTGTACTACCTCCAGTTGCTGCTGGTATTACCTGTGTTGGATATAAAGTTCCAACAGTTCCATTAGGCAACATTGCTGGGGCAAGTACTAAAGTTACAGTAACTTTTAAAGTGTAAGCGGTAGTTACCGTACAATTTTTCGAGTCTGTAGCCGTGATACTGAAATTATAATCTCCAGCTGTTGTTGGCGTACCACCAATTTGCCCGCTTGGCGACAATACCAAACCAGTTGGCAAAGTACTACCTGCTGCTAAGGCATAAGTATAGGTTGGTGTACCACCAGTGGCGGCTGTAATTTGTTTAGAATACGCAGAACCTACTGTTGCATTTGATAAGGTTGTAGTAACCAAAGCCATCTGAGGGTTTACCGTTACGGTGATAGGTACTCTTATTGATTCTGAAGTACATCCAATTCTTCTAGCAGCTACATAATAAGTTTTGGTAGTAGTTAGGTTAGGAGTTACATAAG
Source organism: Pedobacter sp. (assembly GCA_004295885.1). GTDB lineage: Bacteria > Bacteroidota > Bacteroidia > Sphingobacteriales > Sphingobacteriaceae > Pedobacter. The sequence goes on from SEDG01000140.1 coordinate 3,224, forward strand.
TTCCATTATAAGCAGTAGTTGCTAAAACAGTTCCTCCTAATGAAACGTCATACCAGCGCAACTCATTAGTTGATGCCGTAGTAGCACCTAAATTTGCAGAGTTGTTGTAACAAACATTGATGGTGTTAGATAGTGGCGCCACAAAGGTTGGTCGTGGTGCCGAGCTTACCACACTGTATAAATCTACCGTTTGGGTAAGACCAACATTCAGCAGAGAATTAAGCGTTATTTGAACTCGATTAAATTGTGCGCCTGGTACAAAAGGTACACTTGTAGGCTGACCAGAATTTAATAATCCTAATAAATCTAGCGTGAGTAAAGAATTTAAATTTTGAGAGAATACCTGTGTATTCCCATTGTAGGCTGTAATTGTTGTATTATTTAACAACCCTGCACTTACCAAAGCCGGATTAACACGTAGGCGAACACTAAACTCATCTCCAGGATTTGAAAGTGTAGAAAAATATATATTTTGACTAATTGACCCAGCAACACCTAAAGCGCCCAAACTAATTTCAGAATAATTAGTTTGATCGGCGTCAATTGCTCTTTCTGGGTTAGTAACTCCGGCTTTTCCAACTCCTAATACATCAACAGTTAAACCATTACCTTCAAAACCTGTTGCAAAGGCATTCGCACAAGGATCAATTCCCGAAGTGTAAAAGGCATTATAAACTAAAGTTTGGTTTGTAGACCCTAACAGCAATGCATCAGTAATGTCTTTTATATAAACTCTATCATAAATTTGATTTGGTGTAATGGCAACATAAAATAAACCAGCAGCATCTTTTACAATCCTTAAATTGGCATTACTAAAAGAATTTGAACTAGTTCCAGAAACTATGGTTGTTCCTCCGTTTCTAGCCCCTGCCTCGAAAGCATGATTCCCTAAAACTACCCCTCCCACTACATCAGCTAATAGGCCACCTAAATTTCCGCCCAGTAGCACATTCAAAACGTCGGGATCAAAACCAATGCGCACAAAGGTTGTTGTATTGGCAGGTACGGGCGCAGGGAACGTAAGTTCCAGCTCTCCACTATACTTTCCAATACCAAAGGCTGCACCACCGTAAGACTTAACTGTAGCGAAACTATTTGTTGCATTGGTTGCATTGTCTTTGTTATCAACTTGCACAGATTTTACAGTAGCCGTAGTTGCATAAATTTTTGTTTGCGCATACGAATTGTTAAAGACTAGCGTTATTAAAACAAGGTGCAAGAGAAATGCGGTCCATCTAATAGACCGTTGATTTAAGGTAGAAATCAATTTCATATGACAGGGATTAATGAATATTATGCTACAATTTTAAGTAGCAAACATGCCATATAGTATTATTCGACTTGTTCATTAAAAAAGCGAAATGAGCTCCCCCTGTTCATTTCGTTCATTATGCTATTAGTGGCTATGGGCACTATTTTCTTTTGAGTTAAATCTTATCTTCGTGATACTACGTAACTACTTACAGAAAAAATGACGCACTTGATATTAAATGAACTCCGGCATTTAATTTTACAGAAACTCAAAATTCAAATCATCAGTCCATCTGACTGTAGTTATATTGCATTGGAGATTAATAAATCTTTGCGCAAAAATATCAGCGTAACTACTATAAAAAGATTGTTTGGATTTGCGGTTACTCAACATCAATTCTCTACCTATACCATCAATACACTTTTGGCATTTGTAGAGAGCGAGCAAGATATTCCTATTTCTAAAACGGCACTTCAAACTACTACTTTAAATAAAGTGGAAGAGTGGGATTACCTCGTAATTAAATCAAAATCTTATTCAGAAGCCACTATAAAAAGAATTGCAGAAAATTGCACCATTCCTTACGAGTTTACCATAAACAGGAAATTTGCGGCCCACGATTTTGACTATTTCTATCATTCTAATTTTAGCTTCACTCCTTTTATCTCCCAAGGTGATTATGGTAAGAGTATCCTCTTGTCTCATTTGGTAGAAAACCTTTTCTTAAAACCCGAGGCAAAGTTTAAAGATGACGTGATCTTATTTTTACATGCGGATAAGATATTTAACCTAGCGCAAGAAAAACAAGATTTAACAAAAGACATCGTAGTTTTATTGGGTTTACCTCCTAGAACAAACCTTATACAGTATTTTACAGAACAACATAGTCAAACTGGACATAAACTGGTCATCATACTTGACGATATCATTCAAGTTTTAAACAAACATGGTTTAAAGCCAAAGTTATTCGACACCATTGTACAATTTATCTGTGATATCGAAGATAGTCCTGCTATCAAATTAGTAATTAGCTTTAGGTCTTATACTTGGCGACGTTTCTTCCAAAGCATTCGCCATTCTAGTTTTATAGTGAACAAATGGTTTACAGGCAGCTATTTCAAAAAGAAAGATCATTCAAACGTTCCTCCATTAACTACTGGAGAAATAGAGGAAATTTTAAGTAAAATGGATCTCAGTCAAGCAGCCTTAAGATCTACGCATACGCAAAAACTAAGACATCCTTTTCAATTCTATTTCTATTATCAATTAAAGCTTGAGTATCCTGAAAATGAATATAGCAGCAATTTAATATTCCATGAGGTAACCCTTAAATATTTAACTTCAAGAATATTTCAATCTAGTCACGCTTCAGAAAAGTTAGCCATCTGTAAAAAACTGATCAAATTAACTGATTATGGAAGACAGGGAAATAGAATCTCCAAGAGACTGTTGCTAGAAGAGCTGATTGTTTATAGAGATGCCTATATGGAATTATTGCATGACGGAATTCTAACCGAGCAGGTAAATGATGCTGATGAAATTCCTACGGAATATATCCACTTTATTAATAGCGAGGTTTTTGAGTATTTTCTATTTAAACAAATAGTAGAGCTTCATCAAGATAAATTGGATGAAACTTATTATAATTTCATATTAAGCGAATATAAAGATCACCATCAAAACACCCTATTGCAATGGTCTGTCTTTGAAGGCATAAAAGACAATAAATTCGAAATCATAAAAACGATCCTCTGGTTAAAATTGGATAGCAACCATCACAATGAGTTGATCACGTTCTTAGCTGAGAATATTAAACATAAAATAAGTAGCGATGAATGCTTAAAAGATAAATTAAGGTGCCCAGAGTTACACAATGCTATGGTAAATGCATTGCCTTACCTCGATTTTGCAGATCAGTCTTACCAAAAGATACTTAACGTTTTTAGCGAGATTGCCGATACTGAGGAGACATTTGTTTTCTATCAATCTGCCTTAATATTTTCAGACTGTCTCAATTTAAACCTAGA
>SEDG01000141.1 GCA_004295885.1 Pedobacter sp.
GCCTTGGCTTTGGCAACTGCCGAAGAATTAATCAATAACCAAGCGAAATACAACTGTGCACTTTACACCAGTGATGCTACTCGTTCTGGTTTTGCGAAGGCATTTGATTTAAAGAATAACAAGAGCAATACTGAGTTTTTGTTTTTGCAGGCTGTTGATGTGAGTGGATTAAATCCGGAAGGTTTTAACAGAGGTCGTACACGCCAATATTTCTTGCCAGATTTAGGCGGTAGAGGAGCCGATTGGGGAACAATTGAAACTACGGTGCTTTATGGAAGATCTAATTCTAAACAATACAAACCAACCAAGTATTTGTTAACCAGTATTTTCGATCCGAGAGAAAATACGCCAGATACCAGGTTTGCCAATACGTTCACCTATAAGTTTTATGCCAGTGCGGATAAAGTGATCACTGCTGCTTTGGCTAACACTTACCAAAAGGATCCCTCAATTGTAGGTAAAACCATTTTGAGTACCAGACAAGCTTACACCGGACCAGATTATTTCTTAGCGGCAGGTGGAACATTTGAGGAAGAGAAAAACATGGCGAATGATGCGGGGCTATCGGTATTTACGCCGAATTGGGTTATTCCTACAGCTGATAAGAAAAAGATACCAGCTTTGGTTGCCGATCCAAGTGATTTATTTGACCCTGCTACTAACAATTACAAATTGCCAGCTTCGTTCCCTAATGAACCAAGTTTGATTAACATCTTCCCAGCATTTAAGAAGTTCTCTGGAAAAATGTATGCACAATCGAACCAGAATTGGTTGGGTGATATTCCGATTATCCGTTTGGGTGAAGTTTATTTAATTGCTGCAGAGGCTGCTTTGTTGGCTAACAACGATGCATTAAAAGCGTCGACTTATGTAAATGTAATTCGTAAGCGAGCTGCCCTTACTAGTCGTGAAAGCGAAATGCTTGCAACTCCAGCTGAAATGAACGTGGCTTATATCTTAAAAGAGCGTGGTCGTGAGTTAGCAGGAGAGCATACCCGTTGGATTGATTTAAAAAGAACTGGAAATTTAAGTAAAACTTATTTCCAACAGACCAACCCAGCTATTGCCGCTAACTTTGATCCTGCTAAACATACACAACGTCCGATACCACAATATTTTCTGGATGCAATTACCAATGCAGCAGAGTTCGGGAATAACGGATACTAAGAGAAATATTAATTTCTCATTAAAGAAGGTAACCAGTCGATAAAAAGATTGGTTACCTTTTTTTATGGATTAAAATAAAGACGAATGCTTTCAAATTTTTGGAAGCATTTTTCTATTTGATTTTCTTGGTTTAATCGTGTACAAAGTGCTTAATTTAAAAATGTCTTTGTAACGTTTATTAATTGCCTATCTTTAGGGAAACCAAATAGCAGTACCTAATTTATTCAATGGCAAAAATCTACTCTTTTAAGTCGATTATAGGGTTTGTTTATCTTTTTTTTACGCTCGTTAACTGTTCGGCGCAATTAAATGGTAAGTCTATAAAATATTTGGGAGTGGAAGATGGGCTTTCCAATAACGTTGTTAATTCCCTTTACCAAGATCGTTTTGGTTTCATGTGGATGGGAACTTATGATGGGTTAAATCGCTATGATGGTTACAGCTTTAAGATTTTCAGGAATAAATGGGGGGATGAAAATTCCTTAATTAACAACCACATTACTGCGCTAAATGGTGATGATATAAATAAAATATGGATTGGAACGCAGAAGGGGGTTTCTTTTTTTGATTATGTCAATTCAAAAATGCATCCTATTTTTTATGTTGATAGAGGTAGAAACATAAAAATTACCGCACCAATTACCTCAATTGCCGTTGCTAAAAATGGCACTACCTACATTGCAACAGATGAAAAGGGTTTGTTTGTGATACAGAAAGATTCAAACATCGCCAAGCGGATTCCCGTTCGAAACCAAGTTAATTATACGTCTAGAGGATTGGCCATCGACCAACAAAATAACCTTTGGGCATTTGTAAAAGATGTGGGTTTGTGTACTTATCATATGGCTTCTGGTCAAATTGATATCATTAAATCGCCTATCCGTTCAGTTACTTCCATCATCAACTTCACTAAAGACGAGCTTTTCATCGGTACCGAAAAAGGGTTATTCTCTTACCAGAAATCTACTGGAAAATTAAAACGCATTACTGCTCAATTGAGCGATGACAACATCATGAGCTTAGCTATTGATCAGCAAAAAAAACTTTGGGTTGCTACAGATGGGGGAGGGATTACCATTATTGACTTGGTCACGAAAAAATCAAGCTTTCTGAAGGCTGCCAAAGAAAAAGGTATGTTAAGCAGTAATTCAATAGGAGCTGTTTACGAGGATAGGGAGGCTAGAAAATGGATTGCAACATTAAGAGGCGGGGTAAATATTATAGACAATGTACAAGCGCAGTTTAGCACCGTAAAAAAAGATCCTTTTCGGGAGAATACATTAGTCAACAATTTTATCTTATCGTTTTGCGAGGATGAAAATAAAAATATCTGGATTGGTACCGATGGGGGCGGATTAAGTTTATGGAACCCTAGCGCTAATCGTTATGCCAACTTTGTGCATCACCAAAATGACCCAACTTCGTTATCTAGTAATTTTGTAACCAGTATTATAAATGATACCAATAAAAATATTTGGATCACCACTTTTAATGGCGGGATAGATCGTTTTAACAAACAGAACAATAGCTTTAAGCATTACACCTGCTATAACACAGTTAAAAGAGTAGAAGAAATTAATGTCTGGAAGATTTTTCAAGACAAAACTAAAAGGATTTGGGCAGGTACTACAAAAGGCGGGGCGCTATATCTTTATAACAGCAGTTTAGATAAATTCGAACTTTTTGATGCCAGACTGAAAGACATTCATACGCTATATCAAGATGATGAAGGTATACTTTGGGGTGGGAATTATACCCACCTCGTAAAGATAGATCCTGTCCATAAAAAGCATAAATATATTCCAGTTGGTATCGCCATTAGGGCCATTTATGAAGATAGTTACAGGCAATTGTGGATTGGAACTGAAGGTGGTGGTTTATTAAAATTAGATAGGAAAACCAAAAAACTGAAACGTTACATTCAAGCTGACGGTTTACCAAGTAACTCGGTCCTTAATATTTTAGAAGACAATAAAGGTAATCTCTGGTGTAGTACTTATAATGGACTTTCGAAGTTCAATATCAAGACTGCCAAGTTTAAAAACTATTATGCTACAGATGGTTTGCAGAGTAATCAGTTTAACTATAATGCGGCCTTAAGGTTAAGCAATGGCGAATTGTTATTTGGTGGGATAAATGGTTTTAACAAGTTTTTTCCAGATAGTATTAAGATCAATAAACGAGTGCCAAAAATTGTAATTACTGATTTTCGGGTAAACAACATCCCAATTGACGAAGATCCTGCTTACCAAGATGAGATTTCTGTAGTTGGACTTGATAAAATCTCTATTCCCTTTAACGCTGCGGTTGTTTCCGTTAATTTTTCGGCTATCGAATTTTCTTTCCAAGATCAAATTAAGTATGCCTATTACCTAGAGGGATGGGATAGAAATTGGAATTATAGTGAGAAACTGAACTTTGCCTATTACTCTCGTTTAGATGAGGGCACCTACAAGTTGCACCTCAAAAGCACAGATACCGAAGGTGCTTGGACACCAAATGAAAAAGTCATCATCATTAAAGTATTGCCGCCTTGGTACCGAACATGGTGGGCTTACTCTTTATACTTCGTATTGATTATTTCTTTGTCGGCCGTGTTTATTAAGTACCGAAGAAGGCAGTACCGTTTAAAACATGAGGTCGAGTTAGCCAATTTAAACAGGGAACGAGAGAAAGAACTGAATGAAAAGAAACTGAACTTTTTTACCAATATTTCCCACGAATTAAGAACGCCTTTAACTTTAATTGTAAATCCGATAAAGGATATTTTAAGTACAAAAGAAAACGGTCAGGAAAAAAACGACTTGAATGTGGTTTATAGGAACTCGAGACGTTTGTTAAGTTTAGTTGATCAGTTATTACTTTTTAGGAAGACAGAAAATGAGAACGAAGATTTAAAATTAGTTAAGATCAATCTTTTCAAGTTTGCCCATGAGATATTCGTCTGTTTTAATTACTTGGCCAATAACAACAACATTAGCTATAAATTTGAATGTGATGATGAGCAAATATACGTTTATGCAGATCGTGACAAGTTAGAAATCATCCTTTTTAATTTACTTTCTAACGCTTTAAAATTTACGCCAAGGGGCGGGAGAGTAGTCTTAAATATTGCGCTGGTTGATGAATTGATCCAGATTAGGGTAGCTGATACGGGGGCAGGTATACCTATTGAAGTTGGCGATAAACTGTTTGATAAATTTTATAAAGTCATTAACAACAGTTCGGTTAAAATTGGTTTTGGTATTGGGCTTTATCTGGTAAAAAACTTCGTGGAATTACATCAGGGAAAAATTTCCTATACATCCACACTTGGAGAAGGAACAACCTTTTTTATCTCCTTGCCAAAAGGCGAAGTAGTGGAAGAAACATTGGCTATTTTAGAGGATAAACAAGAGCTTAATTACGTTAACGAATTAATAACGCAAGACGATGAAATAGGAGATGAACAAATCCCTAATTTGGAGTTACTCATTTCAGATTTACATTCTATTTTGGTGGTAGATGATAACGAACAAATTATCGACTACATCCATCAAATCTTCCATCAGAAGTTTAAGGTTTATAAGGCCATTAATGGTTTAGCAGGTTTAGAATCTGCTAAAGAACATTTGCCTGACATTATTATTTCTGATGTGAATATGGATGGTTTAGATGGAATTGAATTGTGTAGGGAAATAAAAACGGACCCTACATTGAGCCATATTCCTGTGATCTTGCTAACCGCAGACCCAAGTCCAGAATTGAGGTTGCAAGGCATAGAGGTTGGTGCGTATGATTTTATTAGTAAACCTTTTGATAAAGAGTTGTTTACCGCAAAAATTAATGGCGTCATTAAAAATAGGAGCAACTTACAATCGTATTTTTATAATGAGGTTACTCTAAAATCAGAGCGCAATAAAATCTCTCAGGAGGATAAAAGTTTCATCCAAAAAACCATCACCATCATAGAAGAAAACTTGATGGAAACTAATTTTAATGTTAAAATATTGGCCTCTCAGTTAAGCATGAGCCATTCTAACCTTTATAAAAGAATAAAGGCAACTTCAGGTTTATCTATTAATAGTTTTGTGCGTTTTATTCGATTGCGCAAAGCGGCAGAATTGCTGATTAATACTGGATTAAATATTAACGAGGTTGCTTTTAGAGTAGGGATAAATGACATCAAATACTTTAGGGTTCAGTTTCAGAATCAATTTAAACTTACACCATCGGCATTCATTAAAAAACATCGCAAAATATTTCATAAACAGTATAGCATTAATACTAATTTGAGCGATAGGTAGCGTTTAGGTCAAATAATCCCCCTTAAAATATCATTAACACCCCTAATAAAAAGAATAAATTTAATGTACTTAGCTTCACCAAATCATAAATCGACTACTTCGTTCTAAAAATGAAAAAATACAATTGGCTTATCGCATTGCTACTGATCAGCAAAATAACTACCGCACAAACACTTCCAACAAAACAAGAGGTAATTGCGACCATTGATAAAGCAAATACTTATTGGCAAACCAACAACAAGCCAGAAGTGAGGGCATTTTGGGATCACGCTGCTTATCATACAGGCAACATGGAGGCTTACGAGATCACCAAAAACGAGGCTTACAAAACCTATTCAGAAACTTGGGCCAACCATAATAAATGGATGGGCGCAAAAAGTACCGATAAAAGCAAATGGAAATATAAGTATGGCGAAACAGATGAATTTGTGCTGTTTGGAGATTGGCAGATTTGCTTTCAAACTTACATAGACCTGTACAATCTTAACCCAGAACCCTATAAAGTTGCTCGTGCAAAAGAAGTAATGGAATATGAAATGTCTACAGCAGCAAACGATTATTGGTGGTGGGCAGATGGTTTGTACATGGTGATGCCTGTAATGACCAAAATGTATAAGTTAACGGGTAATCGGCAATATTCTGACAAGCTTTATGAGTATTTCATGTATGCCAATAGTATCATGTACGATAAAAAAGAGAAACTTTATTACCGCGATGCGAAATATGTTTATCCTAAACATAAAAGTACAAATGGCAAAAAAGATTTCTGGGCCAGAGGCGATGGTTGGGTTTTCGCAGGCTTGGCAAAGGTTTTAAAAGATTTGCCAAAAGATGATCCATACCGTGATGAATATTTAACAAAATACAAAAATATGGCTAAGGCGATTTTAAAATGCCAACAAGCCGAAGGATATTGGACAAGAAGTTTACTCGACACTCAACATGCGCCAGGACCAGAAACTAGCGGGACTGCCTTTTTTACCTATGGATTGTTATGGGGCATTAATAATGGTTTGCTTAAAGAAAGTAAGTATCTTCCGATGGATAAAATGGTAAGACCAGTAATATATAGCTTGGCTAAAGACAGTTTACGTATTTTAATGCCAAAGGAAACCTCTATTCGTATAGATAATAAGGAACATCGCATTAAGGTGCAATATGTAGAGGTTTTGGGCAGGGTTTTAAGTGGTATTGCTCCTTGGTTGCAATTAGAAGGTGGTTCGGAAGCTGAAATCGCTCTGCGTAACCAATATAGAGAATGGGTAATTAAAGGCATAAAAAACTCATTAGACTCTAACGCCAAGGATTTTATGAATTATGATATTGGCGGTCAACAATTGGTAGATGCTTCTTATGTTGCTTTAGCTTTTATCCGTGCGCCTTGGCTTTGGGAAAACCTAGATAAAAAGAACCAAAACCTGTTGATGAAATCAATTGCCACCACAAGAAGATTCAAACCAGTGTTTTCAAATTGGCTACTTTTTTCGGCTGTTAACGAAGCATTTATGGCCAAGTTTGGTTACGATTGGGATGTGATGCGTGTAGATTATGCCTTGCAGCAAATGGAACAATGGTATGTAGGCGATGGGATGTATAAAGATGGCAGCACTTACGCTTTCGATTATTACAATAGTTATGTCATTCATCCTTATTTGAGCACATTGGCGGATGTTATTGGCAAAAAGACAAATGGGTATAATGCGATGTTCGATAAAATTAGGAAACGCAATGAGCGTTATGCCGTTATTCAGGAGAGATTAATTAATACAGACGGAACCTATCCAGCTACAGGAAGGTCGATTGTTTATCGTGGAGGTGCTTTCCATCATTTGGCAGACATGGCCTATAAAAAGCTATTGCCAAAACAGCTAAGTCCGGCGCAAGTTCGGTGTGCCTTAACGGCAGTGATTAAAAAGACTTTAGAAAGTCCAACAACATATAAAAATGGCTGGTTAACCATTGGCTTACATGGCAGTCAGCCTAATTTAGCTGATGTTTACAATAATCAGGGAAGCCCTTATCTCTGCAGCAATATATTTTTACCTTTGGGCTTGCCAGAGACTGATCCTTTTTGGGCAAATCCGCCTGCAAAATGGAGCGCTCAGAAAATATGGAGCGGAGAGGATTTTCCAAATGACCATAGTGTAGATTTAAGGTAGATGTATAAGTTTTCAATCGTTTTCTTTTTATTGTTTGGATTTAGTTTTGCTGTTAAAAGTCAGGAAAATACCACTATAAGTACCATTGCCGAAAATGGCTGGGCAAATAATTCCGTGAACACGGTTATTTTTAGGAAAAATGCGCTAACAACCTTTAAAAATAACCAATACGCTGCCTATTATGATACAGATCAATTTGTGGTTTTAGCAAAGCGGAAGCTCAATGCACAAACATGGGATGTGATAAAAACACAATACAAAGGCGATGCAACCGATGCGCACAAATCTATCAGTATCATGGTTGATGGGCGTGGTTATTTACATATTGCTTGGGGACAACACAACAATAATCTCAATTATGCAAAATCTATTAAACCTGAAAGTATCTTGTTGGGGCAAAAGCAGGCGATGCTTGGTTTGAAAGAGGGTAAAGTGAGCTATCCAGAGTTTTATAAGCTGGCTAATGGCAATTTGCTTTTTCTTTATAGAGACGGTGGTTCTGGAAATGGGAATTTGATGATCAATCAATATGATTTAGATACAAAAGCGTGGACAAGAATTCAGGATAATTTAATTGATGGTCAGGGTAAAAGAAATGCGTATGTACAAACCGCAATTGATGCTAAGGGAGCTATCCATTTATCATGGGTTTGGCGGG
>SEDG01000774.1 GCA_004295885.1 Pedobacter sp.
GGTCTTTGTGGGAAACGAACAATGAAATAATGTTTCAATCCTTCAAAAAGCAGGGATTTCTCTTTTATCTCTTGCATTCGCTCGATGTCGTTATTGCCACCACTAACAATGCAAACTACTTTTTTACCTTTAATTTGCGATGCACACAAATCTAACGAAGCCACAGCTAAAGCACCTGCAGGTTCCGCAACAATCGCATCCTCATTATAGAGTCTTAAAATACTAGTACAAACTTTTCCCTCTGGGATTAATAGAATCTCATCTAATACTTCCTTGCAGATAGGGTAGGTTAACAAACCCACAGACTTAACGGCCGCACCATCAATGAAACGATTAATTTGGTCTAGCTTAATCGGTCTGCCAGCTTTAAAAGCGGCTTCCATAGAAGGAGCACCTTCAGGTTCAACACCAATTAATAAAATATTCGAACTGGTCTCTTTTAAATAAGTTCCAGTTCCAGAAGCTAAGCCGCCACCTCCAATTGGCATAATTACGACTTCTGCATCAGGTAAATCCTCTAAAATTTCTACTCCAACTGTTCCTTGTCCTTCAATTACATGGTAATGGTCAAACGGAGGAACGAAAGTCATGTTATTTTCTGCAGTAAATTTTAAAGCCTCAGCCAAACAATCATCAAAAGTATCACCTACTAAAACTATGTTTATCCAGCCATCGCCAAATAAAGTAGTCTGACTAACTTTTTGTTTTGGGGTGATCTCGGGCATAAAAATAGTGCCCTTAATTTTCAGTTTTTTACAAGAATAAGCTACGCCTTGCGCATGGTTTCCTGCACTTGCACAAACTACGCCATTTTGAATTTGCTCAGCAGGAATTTGGCTCATCATGTTATAGGCGCCACGAAGTTTGTAAGACCTTACCGTCTGCAGGTCTTCACGCTTCAAATAAACCTGACAATTGTATCGTTCAGAAAGTCGAGCATTATACTGTAGCGGGGTGCGATTAACAACATTTTTAATGCGTTCTACTGCTGCTAAAAAATCAAAGTTATACTTGTTAGACATTGCTTTAAAAATTAAAAAGGCTGTTCGATAAGTTTGCTGCTAAAAAGCAATTAACCTTAACGAACAGCCTCAAACATTACAAAGTTACAATTCTGAACCTTGTAAATTATATATTTTTAGCTAACCAATCACCAACTTCAGAGGTTTTGTAAGCTTTGTTTGTTCCAGATAAATCTTCGGTAACAATACCTTCAGCTAACGATTTGTTTACAACAGCCCTAATCAATTCTGCTTCTTCCTTTAATCCAAAAGCATCCTCAAACATCATTGCAGCTGATAAAACAGTCGCCAAAGGATTAGCAATGTCTTTTCCTGCAGCTTGTGGATA
>SEDG01000775.1 GCA_004295885.1 Pedobacter sp.
CACAATTGTCATTTTAATTTCATAAACCACAATGTTACTTACGTAATCAACTTATAATAAGATGTATAAAGTTTAGAGCTCTAGGCTATCCCGTTTTGTTTTGCGAAATTTATTAGCCCAGGCGTATTTTTTAAGCCTAGTTTGCTTAAAATATTCCGCCTATGCGTGGTTACTGTAAATTCTGCAATAAACAACTTGTCGCCAATTTCTTTACTGCTTAGTTCCTCGCAAACCAACCTTATAATTTCCACTTCTCTTTTCGTGAGCTGATGTTTTTTCATGAACTCATCAGTAAAAACTCGTTGTGTATCAAGGTTTATTTCTTCAGCTTCTGGAAAATACAGTTTTCCACTTTGTGCTGTTTCTATAGCGGCTAGCAAATCACTTTTAGAGCCATTTTTTAATACATATCCACTCGCTCCCAAAGACTTGGTTTCCTTAATTAATTGAGATTGATGGTAATTTGATAGAATGATAACCTTGATATTTGGGTAGTTCTCCTTTAATTTTTTCAAAGTAGATATACCATCCAGTTTAGGCATATTTAAGTCCAATAGAATGATGTCGGGTGTTTTAACAGCAATATCTCTCAATAGATTTATACCATCGTTGGCATAACCAATAACTTCAAAACCTTCCAATTCGTTAAAAAAAGAGACAATTCCATCAATTAAGATTTGGTGGTCATCAGCGATGAATACTTTTAAATTTGCCATTTTACATTTTCCGTCTATCGTTGTTCGTTTTGCTTTAGTCTTAGTCTTTCAGCTTTGGTCTTTAATCTTTCAGCTTTAGTCTTTCTGCTCTCTAACCATATGCTCAGTTGGTATGTCAATTACAATTAAAGTTCCTTTTCCTGGTTGCCCTTCAATGCTTATTTTACCTTCATAATAATCAATTCTATTGGCCAATAGTCCAATTCCTTTTCCTGTTTTGTCTGCTTTTTCTTTTTCAATCCCCTTACCATTATCCTCAATATAAAGATTAATAGAATCGGGATGTTCTACCAGCTGAAAAATAGCATTTGTGGCTTTTGCATGTTTCACAATGTTCTGGAAAAGCTCTTGCACTATCCGATAAAAACTAACTTGAAAATCTTCTGGATATTTAGAAAGGTCATTAAAACCATAGATTAGGTGCTCAATATAAAGCTTGCCAGAAGTATTGATGTCATTAATAAGCTGCTCTATAGCGTTAATCAATCCATACTGCCTAATGGCTACAGGCATCAATTCGTGACTCATCTCTCTCACCGTATTTGCCACATCGGCTAAAATCCTATTAGCGGTTTCCAGTTTCTCTGGCGTAATAGGCTCTTTTTTAAACGGATGTTCTGAAAGGTTTAATCG
>SEDG01000142.1 GCA_004295885.1 Pedobacter sp.
ATTTTGGTGCTGTAAAAGACATCACTCACACTTAATTTTAAAGATGCTTTTTTAGCTAATAGCTGTTTTTGCAAACCTACTGTTAACCCCCAATTTCCTTTAATGTCTAAAGGTCCGTAATAATTTCTGCTTTGGTAGTTTCCAATTACTTCGCCAGTTACTGTAGGACTAATTTTTAGGATATTATTAGAACTGAAATTAAAGGCAACACGGCTATTTTTTAAATCCGTATTCACCAAGTTACCACTATATAATCCGTAATAAACCAGTGCGTTATTGGTACTGTTTAACCATTTTCCAAGGGTGATTGGAAAGCCAAAGCTAAAATTGAAATAATCAAATGCTGCTAAATTTCTATTTGTTTGTATCACTGAGTTTGGTTGAGTATCTGGCGATAGCACCGTCAGGATGTTATCTGTTGTTTTACTATAGCCTAATTTAGTAATGTACTTTTGCTGGTAAGTATGTGTAAGCTCAAATGAGTTAGTAAGCTCTGGTTTTAAGTAAGGGTTTCCTGTACTATAAGTTAAAGGGTCTAAGAAAACTTTAAACGGATTTAACTGGCGATAAGAAGGGCGATTTATCCTTCTGCTTAACGAAATTCCCAAATCACTGTTTTCAGTGAACTTGTAGCCAACGTATGCGCTTGGAAATAACTGAGTGTAATTTCTATCAAACGTACTTTGGTCGGTTAATTGAAATCCATCCGCATTAGTGTTTTCGGCTCTTAATCCTAGTTGTATGCTTAGTTTTTTGAAAGAGCGTGAAGCATTCAGGTAAGCTGCGTTAATATTTTCATCATAAATAAAATGATTGCTTTTATTAACATCTAATATGGAAGTGCCATTACTTAAGTCAAAAAATTGAACATCATTATCAGATTTTACCCAACTGCTTTTTATGCCCATTTCTAATTTGGTTTTAATAGCTTTTATTTGTTGTTGGTAATCAACTCTAAATGATTTAATACTCAAGCTTCCGTTCAAATTACCTCTTAATTGATAAGGATTTTTCGATTGAGCACCATTAACATCGAAATAATTGGTAAGGTTGTTTTGTATTTCTTCTGAAGTAAAATTTGCATAATCTAAGTCAATGGCTAATTCTTTGCCAGCAGTATCTAACTTATGACGATAGTTTAAATTGATACTGTTGTTCTCACGGTGAGGCGAATTATCGGCCACAGTATTAAAAGTACCGGTACTTTGAGATTGCCCATTAAATGAGTTAGCTAAGTTGTTTGAGTTTACCTCTCCCGTGTTATAATTGCCATTGGCAGAAAAACCAACGGTGATGTCCTTATTGAGGTAAAAATCACTACCTATTCTGGCGTTGTGGTTATTGAATTGAAATTTGCTGTAATTATCATAATTATTACTTCCTGTAAGCTGATTGTTAAGATTGTAAAAATCTCTAAAAATAGCTAACTGATTAAAGTTTTGGTTGAAGCCATAACTGTATGAGCCAAAAAAATTCGCGGTTTTTGTACGATGGTTAAAATTAAAGGATGGATTAAGTTTGGCATATTTTCCTTGTCCGTAACTTAATGTTGCATTACCATTAGTTCCTACATTATTTCCTTTCTTAAGTTTAATGTCGATAATCCCTGCATTGCCTGCTGCATCATACTTTGCAGAGGGATTGGTGATTAAATCAATTTTATCAATTTGGTTGGCCGATATACCTTTTAACATACTTGCTAAATCTTGACCAGACATTGGGACTGGTTTGCCATCAATCATTACCATTACACCTTGTTTGCCACGCATAGCGATGGTTTCATTTTGGTCTAAGGTGATTCCAGGTGCCTTCGCCAATACTTCAAGTGCAGTGCTGCCTACTGCAGAAATAGAATTCTCCACATTAATAACAGTCTTATCATATTGCTGTTGTATAAATGGGCGAGTAGCAGTTACAGTTACTTCATTTAATTTTTTAGCTATAGCCTTAAGGTTGATTTTTCCTAAATCTATGTCCTTATTTAAGTTAATTACCGCAGATGAATATTTTTCAAAACCCATACTTTGAGTAATGATCATATAATCGCCCGATGGTATTTTTTCGAAAATGAATGCTCCATCAGCATTGCTATATTCTATCTTAACAAGTGATTTGTCGGCACCTTTTACTAGGTGAACATCGATGCCATCTACTTTTGCATTGTCGCTATTCAAAATTCCTTTGAGTGTAAACGACTGTTTTTCTTGTGCACTTGCAGTATTTATGTAAGTGCTTACGTAAATTATCATCGCTGATAGGTAGCCTATGTATTTTAAAATCTTCATATTAGTTGCTTTTTTTGATGTTTTATTGGTTTATAACACAAATATATAACTAAGGAAATAATATAGAATGTTAAAATTTGTTAATTATGTAAGTTGTTACATAAATATATGTCTCAATAAAAAAGTCCTAGATTTTAAAATCTAGGACTTCATACTGTAATAATCGCAGTTAAATCAGTTATAGCGCCTTGGCTGCGGTTAAGCTTATTGGTGGCACATCCATAGAATTTGCGGTGCTTAACTTTAAGTTCCCTTTAATTTTAACCGTTTGATAAGTGAATTTTATAGGTTCAATTAATTCTACCATCACCATTACAGGAATTCCATTTTTACCGCAAAAAAAACATTGGTTGATGGGTAAAGTAGAAAGCATAAACTTAGTTTGCTTCATTCCATCCTTAATTGGAACGATATAACCTTCTAATTCAAAAGGTTTGTTGGCATATTTTTTAATCTCAGGACCAAAAATAGCATACATTTCAGTGTCTTTAACGGTCTTAAAATCTACGCTTCCAATAACATCCCAATTGGCAGATAAAATTTGGTCGCTTGGGTCATGTTGTGCTTTGGCAGAAAAAGCAAAGCCGATAAATAATAAAAATATAAAACTCAGTTTCTTCATTATATTAGTTTTTAGCAAGTATTTTAGAAATATTAGAGCGGTAAGCCTGCATTGCAGGAATAATTGATGCAAATATACCAATAGCCAAACCAGCAAGCAATAAATAAACTTCAGATGTAATAAAAATCATACCAGTTAACTTCGCTTGGCTGCTTTCCTGGTAATGAGCAATTAGTTCTAATGCAAAATGCCCTAAAGCAATGCCTACAATTGTTCCGGCGATTGTTAATATTAATCCTTCGAGTATTACAATCACAAAAAGCTTGGTTCTCGAAGCGCCAAGGGTTCTCATTATAGCTAAGTCGTAGCTTCTTTCTTTTAGTGAATTGTATAGGTTTACAAAAACGCTGATCGCTGCAATGAGCATAATCAATATTGCAAACCATTGTAAGGTATCAACTCCAACGCCAATTAGAGAAAATAACCTCGTACTTTCCATTGCAGGAGATGCTGATTGTAAATTTGTTCCTTGATTAACCATTCTTGGAAACATCACTACAGACATCGGAGAGCGGTATTGGATTAAAAGAGATGTGATTTCTCGGTCTTCACTCTTCTCCCGAGAAGTCGGGATTTCGCTCTGCTCAACGTCTTCCGTTTTACCTTTTCCATTTTCCATCCCTTCCTCGCCATGCATTTCCCAAACACTGGCAATGTTCGTTAAAATCAAATTGTCAGTTACATTTCCTTGTGGGGCTAAAATGCCAGTCACCTTGTAAGCGTGGTCTTTATGTAAATCTTTATTTTCGGTTAGTCCGTGTGCACCAAAAAAAGTATCGCCAACTTTTAAATTTTGTTCTTTTGCGACGTTTATTCCTACTGTGGCTTCTAAATCAGCATTCCAAAATTTACCGCTTTGTAATTTTAAGCCATAAAGGCTGATGAAATTACTGTCGGTTCCAACAATGCGAACGCCATTGTAATTGTCGCCCAAGGCTAGCGGAGTTGCTCGTTTAACGAAGGGGTTGTGAGACAATTCATTCGCATCTTTCAAGGGGATGTTCCCCGTAGGAAAATCGATGTAATAAATGCTACTTAATATTAATTGTAGCGGACTACCTTTAGCACCAACAACTAAATCAATGTCTTTTGAATTATTGTTTAATTTCTCTTCAATTTGGGTCGATGCCAATAACAAAATCGTTAAAATGCCTGTGCCAAAGGCAATCAGCATGATATTTAATCCTGACGATAATGGCTTAGACCATATACTTTTCCAGCTTATCTTAAATGGACTCATGCTAAATTGTAGGTATGGGTAAATGCATCTTTAACTCTTTTATCGTGGGTAGCCACAATTAATGTGGCCTGATTTAAACCAGATTGCTGCATTAATAATTGCAGAACTGCTTCTGCATTTTTATCATCCAAACTAGAGGTTGGCTCATCTGCAATTAATAAGGCAGGTTTGTTTATTACGGCTCTTGCAATAGAAACGCGTTGTAATTGACCCTGACTCAAAGTCGAAGGATAGGCATCTTTTTTATGAAGAATATCTAGGGAATTTAAAACTTCATCAATACGTTGATGGTCTTCGGGAAGCTTTGCAAAACTTTGTGCTAAAAGCAAGTTTTCTGCGATGGTTAAACTTTTTATCAAGTGTGGGCGTTGAAAAATTATCCCGATGTTACGCCCCCTGAATTGGTCTAAATTTTTGCTAGATAGACTGTAGATGGAAGTTTTGTTTATGTTGACTTCCCCTTGTTTTGGTTTTAAAATGCCTGTTAAAATATGTAAAAGTGTTGTTTTTCCACTTCCAGATTCACCCAGCAGCAACCATTGCTCTCCATTATTAATTTGCCAATCCTTAAAACTGATTGGTTTGGTGTTTTTATAACTGTGTGATACAGATTTAATTGAAATCATTCTTGTTTTAACTCGGTTTAGCTCGATACAAAAATAACAGATACAATTTAAAAGTATGGTTTGAACTTGTAAAGTCTTTGCTACTGCGATTAACTCTTAAAAAGATGACAGTGTTTACTATTTCTTTTTTTGATAATATTGCACCTTTAAATTAATTTTTTAACTATTAATTAACTGACAATAAATATTTTACATATTATTTGGATATGTAAGTTTTTTTTTATTGCGGAATGTTTAACCATTTAATCTATAAAAACTATGAAAAAACTTGCCATGTTTTCAATTACCTTACTCATTTTTATTTGCTCCTGTAAGCAAAAGGATAATGTTGTTGATTTGCCAGCCATCAAAGAGAAAATTGCGCAAAACAAAAATTATATCGCTTACAGCAACGATATGAACGAGCTGATGCTTGCTGGGGTCAATAGAGAAATTTCGTATAAAGGAGCGAACATTAACCTACTCAATCAGGAAATAAGCAAAGCAACAACTCTTGAAAAACGTATAGAATTATACAAGAGAGTAGGGATTATAGGTGGTGAGAAATTGGCTACTTTGCAATTTAGCTCAAATGACAATTTAATTAAATTATTAAAGGAAATGCCAGAACTTAAAAATTTAAGTAAGGAACAGTTGGCAGACGTTTTAATGTTTAAATCCACAGTTGGAAAAGAAGACATAGAAAAATCAGCAGGTAAAATCTTAAACCCAGAAAAATAATCATGAAAAAGATAATCATTATTATATTATGCTGTGTATTGACTAATTCATTAACAGCTCAAAATAAGGTAAGTGTTGCAGATGTAGGTGGGCCTGGCTGTTTGGCTGCTTACAATAATTCGTACAATCAGTTTGAGTATCAATTTAAGTCAGATATTTTAGGTTGCATAGGCGGATTGGTGGGGACATAGTATGATGTATACAGAAATGGAGGCAGGCCAGATCCAGGGATTGCAGTAGATGCTATATTAAATGCAAGCTGTGCCCAAGACGCATTGAACAGATTTTATACAAATGTAGATTTAGCAGCGGATTCTTTTGTTGCTTGTAGTGGTCTTGAGATAACAAATTAAAAATAACTGATAATAAATTGTAAATTTGATAGGGTGAACTAACGGTTTACCCTATTTTATTTTGTATAAATATGGCTTTGCTTTTAACAATTTTATTCTTTGTATTTATAGCCCTTGTAATTTACAGAATATATGTTGATTGGCATTACATAACCAAAAAACGCAAGTACAATAAATCTGCAGACGCATTAAGTTGGTATGTTGGTTTAACACCATTTAAGAGATTTTTGTTTTGGCCTTATCACAAAGTGATTATAAAGAGGTATAACTATAAAATTTTAAAAGATGAAGAAACTGAAGATGAAATAAATGATCAAACCAAAGCTTAAATGGAATTAAAAACCATAATCCTTATTGCAAGTATTCCTTTATTGATAGCTTTACTAGTCTATAAGTATCGCGGTTGGCATGATTATATAAAAAATAGAAACTATAAAGGTAGTAAGCTGAAGAAATATGCGGAGAAAAATAAAGGATCTAATGATTAAGATTTACGGCTAATGAGCCTTCAAATACCATTACGCATTCAACATTTTTACCATTTACCTTGGCTGGTGAAAACTCAAAGTCTTCAGGTTTTAATTTCTTTAAATTAACCTCTTCAACTTTGTTGTAGTTCACCGATTCTACAGGCGGTACATAATTTCGGGTCAATAAAAACAAGCCAAAATATCCCATAATTTTTGCAGGGTAAATAACCTTATCTCCATCTTTTAAAGAATCTATATAATATGTAATACGCTTATCCGGCTTATTGAATATTAAGGTCTTGGTGGTGTAATTGTATATTTGGTCTATAGAGTCTTTTTGGGTGTAACATATCCACCTTCCCACTCTTTCATCGTTTTTGTAATTTCCTAAAACACCTGTTTTTTTTCTTCCATTAAATATGATGTACTCTCCGTTTAAGATTCCTTTCTTAGATATTAATTCTGTCTCATGAGTAGAAAAGCCTCTGTAGAAGGCATAATGTGTATGCGTTGAATCGCTCTTTTGTGCATTAACAATAAAGTAGGACGAGATAAACAGAAAAGTGAGGAGCGTCTTTTTCATTTTACAATAATAACG
>SEDG01000776.1 GCA_004295885.1 Pedobacter sp.
TTATACAAGAACCAACTCTGTTGGCGTTGCAACAAACACAGAATATGGCTCTCCTTTAAACCGTGCCATCAACATAGATCCTATTACACCTGTAGTAGAAACAGATCCTGCTAAATATACCTTGCCTTTATACACTGGCAATCCAGTAGTAAGAAATTCACAAGGTTTGCCTTATGGAATTTCTAGTTATGCGCAATCTGAAATTTTAAACCCTATCGCTGCTCTAGCTGTTGCACAAGGTAAAGGATGGTCAGACAAAATTGTTGGTAATGCTTTTGTTGAAGTGGAACCGATTAAAGGTTTAAAATTAAGATCACAAGGTGGTGTAGATTTAGCCTTTTGGGGTAGCGAAAGCTTCTCTCCTATCTATTACCTAAACTCTATCAATCAAACGACTATAACTTCTTACAATAGAAACAGCAACAGAGGCTTATTCTGGTCGTTGGAGAACACTATTAGCTACAATAAAGCGATTGAGAAACATAATTTCACAGTTTTATTGGGTTATTCATCTCAAAAGAATAAAGGTGAAACAAATGGTGGTTCTAAAGACGGAATTCCAGTTAACAACCTAAAAGATGCTTCATTGCAATTCCCAGTTTCGAGAGCTAATGATGTATTTTATGGCGGCGAATATTTAAATACTTTAAACTCTATGTTTGCTCGTTTAACTTATGATTATAACGAGAAATATTTGTTTACCGGTATTGTTCGTAGAGATGGTTCATCACGTTTTGGCCCGAATAACAAATATGGCTACTTTCCTTCAGGTTCAGTTGGATGGGTTGCAAGTAGAGAGAGCTTCTTTCCTCAAAACAAAGTAGTTACCTTCTTGAAATTCAGAGGATCATACGGTATTACAGGTAACGATAATATTGGAGATTTTAGATACTTATCTACCGTAAGTGGCGGAAGAAATTACACTTTAGGTACTTCAGCAGGTTTAAACAATGGTGTTAGTCCAGATGCTTTATCAAATCCAGATTTAAGATGGGAAGAAACTTCATCTACAGACATTGGTATGGATGCTACATTGTTTGGCAACTTTACACTTACCGCCGACTGGTATCACAAAAAAACATCAGGTATGTTGTTGCAAATTGCAGTACCAGGCTATGTAGGGAACTCAGGTCCAATTGGCAACATAGCTGATTTATCTAACAAAGGTTTTGAATTAGAATTAGGTTACAACAAAAAAATTGGGGAATTCTCATTTAGAGTTGCGGCTAATGCATCGTTCCTAACAAACAACATAGATTTCTTAGGAGATGACAAAGAATTCTTAGGTGGACAAACCGTTACACCTCAAGGTTTAGAAGTTACTCGTACTAAAGTAGGATATGCCGGCAAACTATACAACTGCAATTTTAAACAGATGGACCGGACCAGGCACGAGCAATACAACTCCAAGGGTTACTTTGGCTGATGATAATAAAAATTATAGCCGTGTGTCTAGTTTATTTATAGAGGATGGTTCTTATTTCAGAATTAAAACATTGCAAGTTGGTTACTCACTGCCAAAAAGTTTAGTTAGCAAAGCAGGTTTAAATAAATTAAGATTTTATGTGATGGCTAATAACTTGTTGACCCTAACTAAATACACAGGTTATGATCCAGAGATTGGTGGTGGTAGTTATGGTGTTGATCGTGGTTTTTACCCTCAAGCTAGAACTTTCTTCGCAGGCTTAAATGTTGGTTTTTAATAATATAAATGATGAACAAAAAATATATAAAATGT
>SEDG01000777.1 GCA_004295885.1 Pedobacter sp.
TTCTTCTCTAATATCCATCTGGCATTGCGTACTGAGATTTGCGTACTGAGTTCAAAGCAAAAAATCGCTATACGCAATACGCTATACTCAAATCTAATAGGCTTATGTAAAAGTCTGGAATGTTCTTTCTCCTTAAACTTATCTTCTCTCGCCACTGCTGAGATTAGAAATTAGCACCTTGTTGGCACAGGTTGCTAAGACTTCGTTGGGTCTATCCCTCCATCTTTCTTAATAAGCAGCACAAAGGTGCAACAAAGCGTTATCAATTCCAAAAAAATGGGTGCTAATGCCAAATAAAATTACAAAGGCCAC
Organism: Pedobacter sp.; assembly: GCA_004295885.1. GTDB lineage: Bacteria > Bacteroidota > Bacteroidia > Sphingobacteriales > Sphingobacteriaceae > Pedobacter. Next base: position 313 of record SEDG01000777.1, read on the forward strand.
GCAAATCTGCGCAGCCTTCAATATTATATTCTGAAATAAGTTAAGATTACTTTCTTCCTCCGAATATACGAAGTAAGAAAAGGAAAATATTAACGAAGTCTAGATACAAGCTTAAAGCAGCCATTATTGCTAATTTTTTATTGCTGGCATCCTCTATTACTCCACCATCTTTCTCAATGCCTTGTCCCAATCTTTTAATCATTTGGACATCATAAGCAGTTAATGCTGTAAATACCGCAACACCAATAAACGCCCTTATTAAACTGAATTGTTCACTTTGGATAAACATATTGATTATCCCTGTAACGAATAAACCAACAACGCCTATTAATAATATGGTACGATATTTACTTAAATCTACATCTGTTGTATAACCTAACAGCGCCATAATTCCAAAAATTACACCAGCAGCTCCAAAACAGCTCACGATTGAACCATCTGTGTAAACAGCACCTAAGAAGCTCAAGCTAATGCCCATAACAAGTGAAAACACAATAAAAGCAACTAAAAGTGCAATGTAAGGCAGTCTACTCAAAGCGCCAGAGCCAATAATTAGTACCATAGCCAAAGGCGAAAAGATAGCTATATAGCCTAAAGTAGTTAAACCGCTTTCAGGTAAAAAAATATAGCGCTGAAAAGCTTCATTCGTTGCGAATAGATAGGCCGCCAGGGTAGATATTGTTAATGCCGCAAACATTAATGTGAATACATTTGCAAAGAATTTTTTTGATACAGAACCCTCTTGTACAAAAACGCTATCACTGTTATAATTATAATTTTGTTGTTCCATTTGATTTGTAAATAATTGTATTTAAATATCGTATTTTAATTTAATCTTTTTGTCAACAGTTCCTCAACTTTTTTGAAAAACTGACCCGGTTTTAACTTGCGCCAATGCAAGTCATCCAATTCACCGCCAAAGTTAATGTAATAGTCGATGCTGTTATCCCTGAATTCTTTGATGACGTGTTCATGGAAGTTTACCCCAGCAATCCATCCTTCTTCCACATCCTGAAACCACTCTTCATA
>SEDG01000778.1 GCA_004295885.1 Pedobacter sp.
GCAGGCGGACGTTCGCCATGGTCGGTAGAATATGGTAAAATAATGATGTGGTTTTTCTTATTATCAGATGCCTTCACATTCTCATCATTATTGGTTTATTATGGTGCACAACGTTTCACTAAATTTACTTGGCCATCGCCAGATTTGGTTTTTCAATCTATACCAGGAGTAACAGATACTGGAGCACCTTTGGTATTTGTAGGTATCATGACATTTATTTTGATCATGAGCTCTGTGACTATGGTTTTGGCGGTAGAAGCTGGACATAGAAGAGCAAAAAAAGAAGTAATTTGGTGGATGGTAGCGACCATTATCGGTGGTTTCATGTTTTTAGGTTGTCAGGCTATTGAGTGGACACATTTGCATCATGAAGGTTTTTGGTGGGGATCAATCCCAACTGCAGAAGAATTAACGCATTTCTTCACTGGACCTGTTTCTACAGTTGCCGCACAGCAATTTGCCAATTTATTCTTCACCATCACAGGCTTTCACGGTTTCCACGTATTTAGTGGTGTAGTAATTAATATCATCATTTTATGTATGACAATTAACGGAACATTCGAGAAACGTGGTCATTATTTAATGGTAGAAAAAGTTGGTTTATACTGGCACTTTGTAGATTTAGTTTGGGTGTTTGTATTTACATTCTTCTATTTAGTTTAATTGAGATCATGCCATTCTAATAGGTAACTCACTTTATATCGGTTTAACACTATTGAAAGCTTTTTATATTGTGGCTTATTTCATGCACTTAAAATTTGAGAAATTAGGATTGCAACTAGCACTTTCAGTTTCCTTTATATTTATTATTTATTTCATTGTTTTAATGCTGATTGAAGGTGGTTATATCCATGACCATATGCCTCAACTGCCATAAGCTAGATGAAATATAATCCAATAAAAAAAATATTAATCCTGGTAACCATTTTAGCGGTACCGGGATTTTTATATTATTTACTTCAAGAAAAGGGGAAAAATAGGTATAAACCATTAGCTATTTATGGCCCAAAAAAAGTGGCCTCGACCTTTCATACCGTTAGAGGCAAACAGATTCCTGATACCATCTATCATTCCGTTGGGGATTTTAAATTGGTAAATCAAAAGGCTGATACACTAACTTGGGTTAACTATAAAGGAAAGATTGTATTACTTAATTTATTTTACACAAACGGCCCGAGTGGAGTTGAGTTTGCAAATAAAGCGATGGCCACATTTGCAAGTGTATATGAAAAGAATACAATGATCCATTTTATCGGATTGACGATAAATCCTCAGGATGACACCCCTAAGATTTTAACTGACTACGCTAAAAGTATATCAGCAACTGCTGGCAAATGGGATTTATTAACCGGTGACAGTACTCAAGTAAATAAATTGATCAAAACTGGATTACTATTAGACGCACTTAAGGTTGATGAAAACGGCAAAGCCAAATTTACCTATACTAATATGTTCGTATTATTAGATTCACAGCATAGGATAAGGGGATATTACGAAGCAACAAATCAAGAGGCGTTATCAAAATTAGATGATGAAATAAAAGTGTTAGTCGCCGAAGAATTAAGAAATATCAAAGACGGACGATAGTCAATAGTCAATAGTCAATAGTCAATAGTCAATAGTCAATAGTCAATAGTCAATAGTCAATAGTCAATAGTCAATAGTCAATAGTCAATAGTCAATAGTCAATAGTCAATAGTCA
>SEDG01000779.1 GCA_004295885.1 Pedobacter sp.
TACTTTAGAAAACGTATCAACAGTTGGCGCAGGTATTTCTTTTTTACTTTCTTTAGGGTTATTACAGCCCCAGAAAACAAGCAACAATAAGCTAAAGGGAATTAAGCGTTTCATAACAATAGAACGTTTAAAACGATTCAATGTTTATACGTTAAGTATTTAAATACAGGTTGAGCAATCCTTCTGGCAAATCTACCAATAAAGTTTTCTCGTCTTCGTCAATTTCAATAATTATATCTTCATTTAAAGGGAACAAAATTTCTTTCTCTTTATAAAGCAGGGTTGCTACAAATTGTTGCGGATATTCGTGAACTTCTAATATTTCACCTAGTTCACCTTGGGTTTCATCAGTTACTGTAAATCCCTTTAAATCTTCATAGCCAAAATCATCTTCATCACGTTCTGGCATTTTGCTTAAAGGCATGTAGATTTTCTTTTTAACCAACGCCTGAGCTTTGTCTATATGGTCAAGGTCTTCAAAATAAAAAAGCCCTGTATTATTTGGATATAGTTTATGAGACTCCACAAAAAATGGAACCATTTTGCCGTTCATGTCAGCAAAAACCACATCCAAATCTAAATCGTCATAAGCATCAAACTCAAAGTACAACTGCACTTCTCCTTTTAAACCTTTGGTTTTAGTAATGTAACCGATATAAAACGCTTCTTCTTTTTGCATGGTAAAAGTCCCCTTCAGGGGATTTAGGGGTTAAATAAAAATAGCGTCCCGAAATTCGGAACGCTATCATAAGTTAAAACAAATCTATGATTATGCTTCTTCTTTTTTCTCTTCTTCAGTTGAAGCCTCAGCAGCAGGAGTTTCTTCAGCAACTGGAGCCTCTTCAGCTACAGCAGGAGTTTCTTCAACAGCTGGAGTTTCTGCTACCACTTCTTCAGTTGCAGCTTCAGCAGCAGGAGCTTCTTCAGCCACTACTTCTTCTTCAACAACCTCTTCAGCTACAGGCGCATTTTTCAATGCAATTGCAGCAGCACGGTCAGCATTTTTCTTAGCTTCAGCAGCTAAAGCAGCTTTTTTAGCTTCACCTTTAGTAGAACTTAAGCTTTCTTTTTTACCTTCAATTTGGCCACCTTTAGCTTCTAACCATTGAGCAAATTTAGCATCTGCTTGTTCTTCAGTTAAAGCGCCTTTTTTAACTCCACCTTGTAAGTGTTTTTTGTACAAAACACCTTTGTAAGAAAGAATTGCACGAGCCGTATCAGTTGGTTGTGCACCTTTGTTTACCCAGTCTAAAGTTTTGTCGAAGTTAATTTCGATAGTTGCAGGATTGGTGTTTGGGTTATAAGAACCTAAACGCTCAATAAA
>SEDG01000780.1 GCA_004295885.1 Pedobacter sp.
TGACCTTGATCTCTTAGATTTTGTTCGCTACGCGTAAAAGCTAAATTTGCTTGAGCAGTTAATTTTGAGGTAAGATTAAAATTCGCATTAAATCTAGTTTGATAACGTGTTAAATCGGTATTTTTTGTAATGCCCTCATTGTTTAGATACCCAAGAGAAAGTGAATAAGTGGCAATATCATCTCCTCCAGTAACTTTCAGGTAGTAATTTTGGCTAATGCTATTATCCATTACCTGATCTTGCCAATTTGTATTTTGGTGAAAGCTGTAATAATCAGGATTTGGACTATCATTCATGTAAGGCTCTGCTTGAATCATTGCATCCGTTGTACCAGGTTTGGTTTTAAGCAAATCCGACAGAAATATTCTATAGTTATCCGCTTTCAATACAGGCAGTTGAGATGCTTTGGTGTTGATCCCGCCATAGGCAGCAAAGTCTAATCTTGTCGCTTCATCTTTAGCTCTACCAGTGGTGATTAGTAAAACGCCATTAGCCCCTCTTGTACCATAAGTAAAAGAACCATCCTTAATCAAAGTAATATTGTCGATATCTTTAATGTCGATGTTAGCTAAATGATTAGTCTGATGTCCAGAAATTACAGAACTACCGTAAGAATTATAATCGTAAATCACACCATCAACCACAATTAAAGGCTGGTTAGCTGCATAAAGAGAATTATAGCCACGTAGGTATAGGTCTGCACCGATATCTGGTGTGCCTGACCTTTTTTGTGCTTCTAGTCCCGCCATTTGGCCTTGTAAATAAGAATCTGGCGTTTCATTAGTTCTGTTCCAACTTCCATTTGTACTTAAACTTGATACAGCAAAAGGTGTACGATTTTTTAATGTTGTACCGAATGGCAATACCGCCATGTCGTATTGAGAAGTATAACTTTCTTCATAAAGCGCAATCTTTACCGATGTTCTCCCTTTTAGCGCTTCCTCCTTTGTTTGATAACCTTGTCCAGATATAATCAACACACTATTTTTGTTAGGCACACTGATTTTGAAATTTCCCTTTTCATCAGACAATGTTGCAGAAAAACCTGTTACATTAACATTGAGACCAGGAAGTGGTTTACCTGTTGAAGCTTCGGTTAGCACACCAGTAATTTGCATCTTTGCTTCTTGTGCTTTTGAAGTAAAGCAGAGTGCAAGAAACAATAAGCAGCATAAGCATTTAGTAAATACTGTTTTTATATTCATATACATAAAATTCTGTTGAGAGCTTAATTAACTGGTTTTAGTTTAATATAATCTAATGTAAGTGCGGTGGGAAGCGTGCTTGATGCCCCTATAGAAGAAGCTAAAAACATATATAAA
>SEDG01000143.1 GCA_004295885.1 Pedobacter sp.
TTAGGTTTGTGATTAGCTCTTTCTCTTAAGCCTAATAAATCTAATAATTCGAAGGCCCTTATTTCGGCTTCTTTTTTACTTTTTTTAGCAATAAATGCCGGAATGCAAATATTTTCAATGGCAGTAAATTCTGGCAATAAATGATGGAATTGAAAAATAAACCCAACATTTTGGTTCCTAAATACACTCAATAAATCTCCTGAAAGCTTATTTACTTTCGTGCCTTTTAACTCTACCACGCCTTCGTCTGGTTTATCTAAACTGCCTAATATATGTAATAAAGTACTTTTGCCAGCTCCTGATGCACCCACAATACTCACTATTTCTCCTTTTGCAACTTCAATATCTACCCCTTTTAAAATGGGTAAACTCCCGTAAGCTTTTTTAATTCCCGTGGCTTTTAGCATTTGGTAAAGTTAAGAAAAATTGGTTAATGGCTAATAGTCCATAGTCAATGGACCATCAACTATTGACTTAATATTTTCAAAAACATTTGGATATATTAATTTCTTCCATAACTTTGAAGCACAAAGTGCTTTAATATGACCAGTAAAGAAGAACAATTGAATGCATTGAGCGACATCAGGAAAATGATGGACCGCTCTTCTAGATTTATTTCTCTAAGTGGGTTGTCTGGTGTTTTTGCTGGAGCAACAGGCTTAGTTGGCGCTTATTTGGCACATTTAGAATTAAAAAAATATGCTGTTGGGACTTATGGTTTTGGTGCAGACGGAGAAGCTGACATAGAAGCTAATCTTATAAAAATTGCCATCGGTGTTTTGTTTATTGCTTTAGCAGGCGGTTTTTTGTTCACACTACGTCAGACTAAGAAAAATAAGCTTCCATTTTGGGATAAAACTTCAAAAGCACTTTTAGTTAATTTAGCCATTCCTTTAATTGCAGGAGCATTTTTTATTCTTGCTTTACTATTTAATACTGCAGGAGGCGCTGTTTTGGTTGCGCCAACCTGTTTGGTGTTTTATGGCTTAGCTTTAATTAACGCTAGTAAATATACTTATACTGATATCCGTTTTTTAGGTATTTGCGAGGTTATGCTGGGCATAGTTGCTTTGTTTAACATCGGTTATGGACTTTACTTTTGGGCTTTCGGATTTGGTGTTTTGCACATCATTTACGGCTTTATCATGTATTTTAAATACGAAAGGAAGAAGTAATGGTAAATCCAATTGGAGCACTTAATAAAATATTTGATAGCAGAATAAGGCTTGGCGTGATGTCAATCTTGGTGGTAAACGATGCTGTAAGTTTTAACGAATTAAAACAGATGTTAGAACTAACTGACGGCAACCTAGCTTCTCACCTAAATACTTTAGAACAAGCAGAATACATCAAAGTTCAAAAAGCTTTTATCGGTCGCAAAACTAACACCACCTACTTAATTACAGAACTAGGCAAACAAGCTTTTAAAGCACATCTGGATGCTTTAGAAAAAATGATAAAAGGGATTTAATTTTTTTTTGCCTATTTACTTTGAATTTCAAAGTACTTTTAAAAATATAGAATAATGGAAAATCAAGAAAATAAATCAGTTAAACTAGCCATATTTTGCTTTAAATATTCGCTCATTATCGGCACACTATTTTTCTTGTCTTTTTGCATTACCAGATATGGAACGCTTGCTTTTTACGGCCTCATATATACCTGCGTAGCAACCGTTATCAATCTTATAGTATTGTTGATACTACTCTTCACCCTTAGTTCCAATCGAGTAAGTCGGTTGCAAGCATTTAAATCTATTGGGTTATTACTAGTAAATATCCCCATTGCTTTCCTCTATTTCTGGATAATTCTTTCCCTTAATTTTTAATCAACTAACTTAAAAAATGAAAAAACAACTCGACCTACAACTCATTGCCGTATTTGGCGGTGGTTTACTCTTCAACTTCCTTTTTTGGATGGAGCGTTTGGCCTTAAACCTCCTACTCTACTCCTTATTTATATTTATTGTTTTATTATTCGATACAGCAACAACAAAGAGCAGGAAAGTGCTTTTTGCAGCGGGTTCACACCTATTGGCAGCATTGCTTGTAGTTTATAACCAATCAGATTTAACCATAATTTCCTACTATTTCAGCTTATGTATATTTATTGGTTTTGTACATATGCAGCAGTTGAGAAGTATTTTTACTGCTTTGCTTGCTGCATTGTTACAGCTGTTTACTGGCCCAATTAATTTGGTTAAAAAGTTAATAAGTGTAAAAGTTGGCAGCTTTTCATTGAAGCCGATTATTAGGCCCATCAAGTACATCATCATTCCAATTATCGTACTTATATTCTTTAGCATATTATATAGTATTGCAAATCCTGTTTTTGCTAAATATCTTGAGCTCATCTCTACCAACATTGGCAATTTTGTAAGCAGCATCTTTACTTTCATTTTCGGCGACTTAAGTGTATTAAGATTCATGCACATCGTTCTTGGCATTTTGTTCACCGCAGGAATCATCATCAAATTCAAAGATGATAGCTTAGAAAAAGCTGAATTAACCTTAGAAGAAATGATGATTCGCAAGAAAAGAAACGCTAAAAAGTTCTCTTTCGGCTATGAGTTAACTGCAATATTTGCTGGCAAATTGATGAAGAAAAATATGGCCCTTAAAACGGAAAACATCATCGGGATTATTTCTTTTGCAGCCTTAAACCTATTAATCTTATCTCTAAATACTATCGATGTTTCTACACTTTGGCTAGGCAAAGCCTCAAGTATACAAACAGTGAATTACTCTGCAGAGTTACACGAAGGAACCAATGCTTTAATCATGAGCATCGTGTTGGCAATGCTTGTTATTATCTATTTTTTCAGCGGGAACCTCAACTTTTTTAGCAGAAATAAAACCATAAGGATATTAGCTTATGTCTGGATTATTCAAAATGCATTTTTAGTAGCATCAGTATTATTAAGGGATTACAACTATGTAGCTATGCATGGTTTAACTTATAAAAGAATTGGCGTTTTGGTCTTCCTCATTCTTTGTACCATCGGCTTAATTACTGTTTATATTAAAGTTGCCAAGCAAAAAACATTGTTTTTCTTATTTAAAACAAACGGTTTTGTATGGTATTGTTTATTGCTAGTCGCAGGTTGTGTAAACTGGGATGTTTTAATAGTTAGCTATAACATTAATAATAGGAATAATATCACTTTAGATTTAGACCATCTATTGGATATGTCTGATAAAACATTGCCTTTATTAGATAAAAATAGAGAATTGCTTAGAAAATATGTTTCAAAATCTAGCTATGCAAATAGATACGATTACACAGAAGTAGATACAGATACAACTGCGGTAGTTCAAGTAAAGGCGCCCGTAGATACTGTAAAGCTAAATTTGGAAAACAAAATAAGGGAAATGAAGGCTTTTGATGATGACCTCGACGGAAGAATTGAACAATTCAATAAACAATACGAAGAAACTTCTTGGCTCTCTTGGAATTACAGGGATTGGCAAACAAGGGAATACTGTACAAAGAATTCACAAATAAGCTATAACAACCCAAATTAACCTTCATTATGCATAGTTCGATATACTGGGTAAATTATTTTGCCCTAAATCTCAAAAACAAAAGAATTGATTGGAGCATCAAACCGACTTTAACATCAACAGAAAGACATTCAATTCTGCAATCTTTGCAAGCGTGGCAGTTGGGTGAAACTTCTGAAGGAGTCAATCTAGTAAACGCTGCTAACAAACATGCAGAAAAACTTAACGACCCAGATTACACCGCCGCGATTAAGTTATTCATAAAGGAAGAGCAAAAACATGGAAATAACCTAGGAAGATATATTGATTTAATTGGCGAAAAACGGATAAAAAAAGACTGGGGAGATAGCTTATTTAGAAAAGCTAGAGGTCTGAACACACATATGGAGTTCTGGACTATTGCTGTAATAACAGTTGAAAGTGCCGCTCAACTATTTTATCAATGTCTAAAAGACGCTACTGGTTGTAAATTATTAAAGCAAATTTGCAAGGACATCCTTATAGATGAAGCGGCGCATATTACTTTTCAAACAGAAAGGTTAAGCTTGCTTTATAACGATAAAAGCGCACTGATGAGGTTCTTAACTTATCATTTTTATACTGTTTTTTACTTTTCGACCTCTTTTGTTGTTTGGTTTGCTCACAGAAGATTGTTTAAAGCAGGGCATTTAGACTTCAATAATTATTGGAGAAAGATGAAGTTAAAGTTTCAAAAAACAATTAAAAAGTTAAAACCTGACAAACAACGTCCTGAACACTATCAAATTACCGCTGATAAAAATGCATTAATTAATCATTAGAAAAGCAAAGACAATGAAACGATTAGCTTCAGTCGGGCTCTTTGTTTCAACCTTTTTGTCCTTCGACTACGCTCAGGATGACAAAAAGTATTTCCACTACTATCCCGTTTATTTAACCAAAGCTTTTGCTACTATTTAGGGTTGCAGAGTTCAGAACAAAACATATTAAAAATATTAAAACCATAATTATAATAATCATTTGTTGTTTAATTATTCTGTTTATATACGGATTAGCAACTGCTTTTGATCCTCAATATGAAAATGCAGAAATTAATCAAAATATTGGAGGCACCTTAATATGTAATTCCATCTACAATTCCGATCACCATTCTTGGCAATACTATGTTAACTATACTTATAAGATAAATGATATTTTAATAGACATCGGTAGTGGAACTTTTTATGGAAGAGAATGGAAAAAAGACGAGCAAATTGTTAAGTTCAAAAACCTACTCATTTTAAAAACAGGTGGATGGATTGGTTATGATAAAATTCTAATTATCGATGAAAATACCAGAAAGATCAATGAATATGAGTTTAGCCCAGAAAACATTGAAAGAGAAGATATATGAAAAAAAACAAAAGCCAATTCATTGATAAACTATTGCTGTAGTGAGGCTTTTATTGATACAATCAAGCAAGGCCAAATTAAAATTCATTATAAATATAGGATAAATCAAAACCAGCCAGACAAATATGAGGTAAAATATATTTACTATGATATGGATTCAAAAAGTGGGCTACCAGCCATGACGAAAATTGAATAATCCCATATCCTATCAAAAACGAGACTGCCATATTTGTACAATTCGTCATTTTCAAATCCACTTGTAGCGAACACGAAGCTGAGGAACGAGGCGAGTAAAGCCGAAGACGGGACTGCCTTTAAAAAGAGCTCCTGTGCTTGCTTTTCTAATAAAGGCGACTACTTTTTAATTGGAAATTTTGTGTGTTTAGCTAATATGCTAAATACTTTCATTTTTAATGATTTTAGGCTTTGTATAAAGGTTTTGAAATTGTAGATTTGAGCAAATTTTTGAACAGATGAATATCCACGAATATCAAGGTAAGCAAATTTTAAAGAGTTTTGGCGTTGCTATACAAGAAGGCATTGTAGCTGAAACTGTTGAACAAGCTGTAGAAGCAGCTAAAAAAATGAAAACTGACTATAACTCTGACTGGGTTGTGATTAAAGCACAAGTTCATGCAGGTGGTAGAGGAAAAGGTGGAGGCGTAAAGCTTGCTAAAAACTTGGATGAGGTTAAACAAAGAGCTACTGATATTTTAGGTATGCAATTGGTTACACCACAAACTAGTGCTGAGGGTAAAAAAGTACATAAAATTTTAGTTGCTCAGGATGTTTATTATCCAGGTGCATCTGAAACTAAGGAATTTTATATTTCTGTTTTGTTAGATCGTGCAAACGGAACAAACATTATCATGTACAGTACTGAAGGTGGTATGGATATTGAAGAAGTTGCTGAACATACTCCACACTTAATTTTTAAAGAATCTGTTGACCCTAAAGTTGGCTTACAAGGTTTTCAAGCTCGTAAAATTGCCTTTAACTTAGGTTTAACTGGTGGCGCTCATAAAGAAATGGTAAAATTTGTTACTGCTCTTTATAAAGCTTATGATGCTACAGATTCGGCGATGTTTGAAATCAATCCAGTTTTAAAAACTAGCGATGATAAAATTATAGCTGTTGATGCTAAAGTTGATTTAGATGAAAATGCGTTATTCCGCCACCCAGATTATGCAGCAATGCGTGACAAATTGGAAGAAGACCCAACTGATGTAGAAGCTAGCGAAAGCAACTTAAACTATGTTAAATTAGATGGTAACGTTGGCTGTATGGTTAATGGTGCTGGTTTAGCAATGGCTACAATGGATATCATTAAAATTGCTGGTGGCGAGCCTGCTAACTTTTTAGACGTTGGTGGAACTGCAAATGCGACTACAGTTAAAGCTGGCTTTAACATCATTTTAAAAGATCCTAACGTAAAAGCAATCTTCATTAATATTTTTGGTGGTATTGTTCGTTGCGA
>SEDG01000144.1 GCA_004295885.1 Pedobacter sp.
ACAGAATTAGAAATTATCAATTCAGACCAATTTATACTGAGAGCTTATAATATTTCTCCAGAAGGAGATGAAGCAAAAGCTACAGAAACGATTTATCACAGGATAAGATTGTAGTTAATCTAAACATCCCGAAGCCGCTTTTCAGCAACTTCAACAAACAAAATATTTTTATTTCACAAAACCTCTTGTACAATTACTTCGTAAATCTTTTCGATTTACAGATGCTCAACGTTAAGAAAACAAATCTTCCTCATAAAATATGTACAGTTTGCCAAAAGCCATTTACTTGGCGTAAAAAATGGGAAAAGAACTGGGAAGAAGTTAAATATTGCAGTGAGCGATGTAGAAAGTCAAAATAATTTTATGGGCAATAAAACTTATCTATTCGCAGGTGCATCAAGTGCCATCGCATTGGCTACCGCTAAGGAATTAAGGCAAGATGGTAATCTCGTAATGGGTATTTCCACTAAAGAAGCTGACCCAAATTATGATGAGTTTTTTACCATTGCCAAGTATGAAAGCGAATTGTTTCCAAAAATTGAAAAGCCCATTAATGGCTTAGTTTATTTCCCTGGAACAATTAATCTTAAGCCTTTTAACAGGCTCACAAATGCTGATTTTTTAAATGATTATCAGATTAATAGTTTGGGAGCAGCGAATTTTATACAGGCTTATTTACCAAATTTAAAACTTACTGAAAGTGCAAGTATTGTTTTGATCAGCACTGTTGCAGTTGCTACAGGAATGCCCTTTCATGCTTCTGTTGCCATGGCTAAGGGTGCGATAGAGGGCTTAACAAAGGCATTGGCTGCCGAGTTTGCTCCAAACATTAGGGTTAATTGCATCGCTCCTTCCCTTACAGAAACACCGTTAGCAGCAAAATTTATCAATACAGCAGAAAAAATGGATGCTTCACAAAAAAGAAATCCACTTAAAAAAGTAGGGAGCGCCAATGAGGTTGCGAATGCGATAACTTTTTTACTACAAGATAAAGCAAGTTGGATAACAGGTCAAGTTTTAGCTGTTGATGGTGGAATGGGAAGTTTAAAATTGTTGTAGTGGTATAAAAAAGTCAATGGCAAAACCTAGTAAATTTTCAGAAAAAGACAGCGATAGAATTATAGAAATGGCTTGGGAAGATAGAACTCCTTTTGAAGCCATAGCATTTCAATTTGGCTTAAATGAGGCAGCGGTAAAAGTCTTCATGAAGCAAAAATTAAAACTAAATAGTTATAAACTTTGGAGAGAAAGAGCAAGTAATTGCCATACCAAACACGCTAAAAAAAGAGTTGCTAGTATTGACCGGTTTAAATGCACTTTACAAAAAAATATTTCGTCCAATAAAATTTCTAAAAGGTAGTTATCATCTTAACTCAAAATCTCCAATTACCATTTCTAATCCATTCACCATGATTGATAATTTATGGTGCCCTGTGTAAAATTTTCTTGTTGTAATTAATTTAAAACTTTGCTTGCGCTTTATTTTTACTTCCGCACCTGCGGGATAAGATTTCTCGCTGATTTTAAAAACTTTTCCAGCTAAACCGCCATTATTTTTTAAATAATAAAGTGTGTATTCTAGCCTAATGTAACGCTCAATTTTATCTTCGTTTTTAATGATGAAAGAAAACTCAACTTCGCCACCAATATTTATTTTCGGCGTTTCAATTTTAAAGTCTTTGATGGATAAATGATTTGCATCTAATCCATAAAAACTCAAAATTTCTGGATGTCCACTTTTTAACAAACTCCTGCAAGCGTGTTTAATAATTGCATCAGTTTCTTTGCCTGAACCTTGCCATTTTTTGGCAATGCTGATAACAACATCGGGGTTATCTTTAGTAATGTCATTTAGGTTATTTGCAACACTTCTTCGTACATATTCAGATGAATCATTTTTCAGATTTTCTAAAATTGGCAAAATCAGAGTTGGGTCTTTTTTTAGCGCAGGAATTGCTGCTCCCCAAGGTAATCTTGGTCTGCTTCCTTCACTTGCAAAACGACGAACGTGATGATTTGGATGTGTAGACATTCGTAACATCTCTGCCATCATTCTATCTCCGTATTTTAATAAAAATGGCCTTACTGCAAATTCTGCACTAATGAATTGAGTTAAAAATTCTAGTACCTCAACAGAATTTTCAAAATCATTTAACCCATAAGTTGCCACATAATCTGGCAAAAACATAAATACCAAACCTTGTTCCCCAAAGCCATCTGCTCTTAATTGTTCAACAATTTGCTCCATCAATTTAGCGCTTTCTGCAAAATTCTTTGGCATAAAATCGTGAAGCACTTTTGTTGTATGTTGTACCCTTTCTTTCCATTCCATTTTATAAAAAGCATCAGCTAATGCGGATTTTATAAATTTCTTGGAGCTGAAATCAGGTACAACTTTCTCCAAGCTAGCCGCCAGTCGCTCGTAAAACGGTTTGTTGTAAATGTCTTTAATTAATCCCATAAAGCAAGGTGGTTATCAAGATTTAGTTTGATTGCATCGATAGACATAATCGATCAACATTCTGGAAAAATAAGTAAAGAAATAGAGCGATTAGGAATAAGATTTCAACAAAAATTAAGTCTATGAGAAAACTTAAAAACTCGTTTAACAATTAAGCAATTTTCTAATTTGGTTTCATAGACAAATCGCTAATAACGTAACTCATTCGTTTATAATAAAATACCTAATTATAGGTATTTCTTTTTGTTTTTAATATGTTGACATTTATCAAATAAGATTAACTAAAAAACAAAATAAATTAACCCCAGCGATAAAGAGAAGATAAAAACTCTAATTCGTTACTCTGGCTCTCAACTCCAGTGAATTTTTATTTTATGGAAAGGAAAAAATTTTTACAGTCCTGTATGGGCTAGTTCTTGGCATTGACGTAGGCAGTCAATAGCAAAGTTTTTCTCCATAAATAATTTATCGCACTCAAACTCAAACAAACATGAAAACAAATTTACTAATTATCGGCTTCATCATCTTTGCAATGCCGCTTTCTTATGCGCAACAGATCAAAAAAAACAGTGATAGTGTTTCTTCAAGTTACAAACGTAGTTCTCTTTATACCTTAATGACAACCAACTCGGCTAGAGAATATGAAACTGATATTCAAAGGTATTTTGTTGATAGGGTTTTACCAGATAAATATAACAACCATAATTTAAGCGAAAGATATATTGAAGCTACTAGCGCAAAAGATGAATTAGCGAATATTAAGAGCTATTTAGCAGCTAATAAAGTTGCACAGAAGCTAGTGGCCAAATGGTTTAATCGAAGCGAAAAGGGTGGCTTTAATATGAATTTGATTAAAGAAAGGGGTTTTTATGATGCTAATATTTTAAACATTGAAGTTGCTAAATCGAGTAAAAGAGGGTTAGCCGCATTAGCTGATGCTGGCGAAGAATTGATTGGAAATACCTTTGTATTAGTAAACGATTCGAAATATACTAACAAGGAAGAAGTAGCAGGTAAAGCTAGGGCACTTTTAGGTGCTTTTGCCTCTAAATTGGGTACTGTAGGCAGCCAATTAGCCGACCAAGGACTAAAAACTTTTGGAAAGGGCTTTGTTGTAGCAACTCACTCACATTTATTTAAACTGGTTTGGAATGAAGAAATCCAAAGTAGATTTTATAACGAATTATGGGCTGATGATAAAACCATAACACCTGCGAAGAAACTAGCATTTGATAATGCTGATTTCTTTAAGCTAGAATACATCGGTACTGATAAATCATTTGCTGATGTTCAATCTACTGCCTACACAACTAAAACTAATAGCGATCTGATTGGCAGAGCCACAGTAAAATCAATCGAGAATGTAATTTCTAAACTACAAGCTGAGTACGATGTATTTAAAACAAAAATGCCTTTATATAGCATTGAGCCACTAACTGCAAAAATTGGTTTAAAAGATGGTGTAACAGAAAAAACCAAGTTTGAAGTTTTAGAACAACAAGAAGACGATAAGGGGAAAACCAAGTTTGTACAAATTGGAACCGTAAAGGTTGATACGAAATACCCTATTTGGGATAATAAGTTTGCGGCCGACGAGGAAAATCCAAATCAAAAAACCGACAAAACCTATTTCAAAAAAGTAAGCGGCAAAGATTTTTATCCTGGGTTATTAATTAGACAGGTTAAATAATCTGATATCGCAAAGAACCAAATCTCACATCATTAACAGTACTAACCATCATAAAAATGAGTATTAAATCAGTTCTAATTATCGCCCTAACAACAATAACCTTTGTTGCAAAGGCACAACAAAAATTTACAAAGGTAAAACCCACGGAAGAAGACAAACAAACCTATGCTTGGAACTACGAGATAGAGTGTGCTGGCGTTGGTACAGACGGGATGTATTTGGTAAAAGTTTACACCATTTCAAGTAAATCAAAACTAGATCTTGAACAGGCTAAAAAGAATGCGGTGCACGGCGTAATTTTCAAGGGATTTCCTGGTAAGGATGGTTGCAAATCTCAAAAGGCCATAGCTACAAACCCAAATGTAGAATATGAAAAAAACGACTTTTTTATGAATTTTTTTCAAGATAACGGTAAGTACATGAAATATGTTAGCCTTTCTAATGCTGGTCAAATTGATGCAAAAGACACCAAAAAGGTGGGCAAAGAATATAAGATTGGCGTAATAGTAACCGTATCAAAAGATGCTTTACGAAAAGATTTAGAAGAGGCTGGAATTATAAGAGGACTAAACTCCGGATTTTAACAATTACATAGGATGAAAAAATTAAAATTAATTGCATTTATTATAGCAATAATAAGCTGTTCATGCAGTCAAAAAGTAGTATTGGATAAAGGCAACTATAATTATCAAGTTGCGGGCGTTACTACTGATGGTAACGGGCGTTTAATTGTAAAATCTTTTGCTACAGGCAGAACTTACGATGAAATTAAAGTAAACGTACTAAAAAAGGTGATTAGAGAAATCGTTTTTGTGGGTATTACCAACGGGAACAATGCCATGTTTCAAAAACCAATAATTACAGATGTAAGAGTAGAAGCTGAAAAACAAGATTACTTCACGAAATTTTATACTTCGCTTTTATCATCACAAGACTTTGTAAGCATTTCGAGAGAATTTGCAACCAAACCAGAAATCAAGATGCTAGAAAAGACACAAAATTTAGCGTTAGGTTTTGAAATTTCTGTTGACAGATCTCGAATAAAAGAAAAACTCATTAACGAGGGCATAATTAAAAATTAAGTGATATGAAAAGAAAAATACTTCTGATTATAACGACAATACTTTTGCACACACAAGTATTTTCGCAGGCAAAAAAACCCCGTCTAATGATTGTGCCAAGTGATGCTTGGTGCATAACAAAAGGTTATTATTCGTCTTTTGATGATCAAGGGACAAAAAAGCAAATACCCGACTATAAAAAGGCATTTCAAAATGATCTTGATCTGAAATTAGTCATCAGCAAAATCAATGGCATAATGGCAGAGAAAGGTTTTCCGCTAATTAGTTTAGAGCAAACATTAAAAAGCTTAGAGAGCAACAGCGCCGAAGATGCGATATTGACTTCGAAAACTGGCGGCGGTATAACTGAATCTCCAATCGATAAGTTACGCAAAACAGCAAAAGCCGACATAATAATGGATCTTTCTTATCGTGTAAACGAAAGTGGGCCAAAAAAATATGTGAGTTTTATACTGGCGGGATTGGATGCTTACTCAAATAAGGAAATAGCAACGGCAACCGGCAATGGAGCTCCTTCCTTTTCGGCCGATGTGCCTATATTATTAGAAGAAGCAGTCCTTAATCACATGGACAATTTTAGCAGTTCATTGCAAAAGCATTTTGATGATCTGTTTGAAAACGGTAGGGAGATTTCCATCTATGTTAAAAAATTCGACACTTGGTCTGGCGATTTAGAAAAAGAATATAACGGTGAAGAGCTCGGTACCTTGATTGAAAACTGGATGAAAGCAAATACTGTAAAAGGTCGATTTAGCACGGCTGATGCTACAGAAAATCAAATGCATTTTGACCAAGTACGCATTCCTCTTTACGATGCTTCAGGTAACGCGATTGATGCCAGGGCATTTACAAGAAATTTGCAAAAATTCTTAAGTGCAGCTCCTTTTTCAATAGTAAATAAATTGATGACCAAAGGACTTGGTCAGGCCGTAATTGTTTTAGGAGAAAAATAAACTAAACGAGAAAACATGAAAAAATTATTATTTTTCTTACTTGCCTTATCACCAATTTTTGGTGCTTTTGCTCAAAATAGCCAAGGTAAGGTAGATGATTTTGGAAGAATTACCTTAGCGGCCTATGTTCCAGAACAAATAGATGATATGCCAGTTTCGGC
>SEDG01000145.1 GCA_004295885.1 Pedobacter sp.
CTTCGCCATTTATTCCTGCTGCAAACAAAAAGAATATTCATTTTAAGCTTTTACTCCAAAAGCTAAATCTCCAGCATCTCCT
Source organism: Pedobacter sp. (assembly GCA_004295885.1). Classification (GTDB taxonomy): domain Bacteria; phylum Bacteroidota; class Bacteroidia; order Sphingobacteriales; family Sphingobacteriaceae; genus Pedobacter. The sequence continues at coordinate 83 of SEDG01000145.1, forward strand.
AAACCAGGTACGATATAAGATTTACTGGTCATTTCTTCATCTATAGCACCTAGCCATAAATCTGCTTTAGGTAAGCTTGCTCTAACGTGTTTAACACCTTCGGTACTGGCAATGGCGGCTACAATGTGTAGCTTTTCAATTTTATAACGACTAATTAATTCCTTGGCACAAAGCACCATACTTAATCCGGTCGCCAACATGGGGTCTACAAGAATTACTGTTTTTCCTTCTAGATCAGGTGCAGAAATATGCTCCATTTGGATGATGAAATCTCCACTTTTTTTGGTTTTGCGATAAGCGGTGATGAAGGCACAATCTGCCTTGTCGAACACATTTAACAAACCTTGTTGCATCGGTAAACCAGCCCTTAAAATAGTGGCTAACACGGGTTGTTTTTTTAAAATTTTACTTTTAGCAATGCCCAGGGGTGTTTGGGTTTCAATTTCTGTATAAGTTAAGGATTTACTGATTTCGTAAGCAAAAAATTCTCCCACACGTTCTAAGTTTCGGCGGAAACGCATCGAATCTTTTTGAATTGTTTCATCACGCATTTCTGCAATGAAGGTATTGGCAATGGAATTTGTTTTGCTTAGGTCGAAAATCATATCATAAAGATAAAGAAAATCAGTGGCTTTGTCATTCTGAACGTAATGAAGAATCCCATTTGAGGAAGAAATGTTTTACTTCAGATTCTTCGCATCGCACCGATGACGAAATGCTACAAAATCTTTGCACTCTTCGTGTCTTGCGTTTAATTTTGTATGGTCTTCGGCGAGCTCAGACTGACATCAAGTTAATCCAAAGAATTCTTCAACATTTCATCGTATACAGCTTTCCAACCTTTCCATTTTCCACTTTCAGAAAGCGACTCGTTATGCCATAAGCTACAAAACGTTCCATTTACCAATTTAACGTTCGACATTAATTCATCTACTTTTGCAATAGCTTCCGTAGGGTTTAATTTCAGGTATTGTTGTAAAGTAACGTCCATTACCGCAAACGGATGTATTTTTAAATGAGACTGTTTTTCTAATTGCAAATCGTACCAAAAAAACGGCGTACAAGTTCCTGCTCTAAAACCAATTTGAGAGGAATAACCCATCGAATAATCGTGATTTATTCCCGCTTTTATTAACTGTAAATAGGTGTGAGGTAAATGTATCTTTAAAAAATGTTGCCTAGACGCATCAATTTTTTTCTGCGTTATTTCCTGCAAGGCAACCAACTCTTCATTTATCTTTTTCGTTTCAGTATTTGAAGCATAAGATGGATGAATACCAATTTGCGCATTTTGAGAAACATCACTGATTAACGTTTTAAAAGCCTCATCTTCTGGATTTATGTTTTGGTCAAATTCTTCGTGACCTTTTCTAGCCAACAAGAAAAAGAAAATGGGTTTAAGTCTATATTGAGAATGGATTTCTGTTAGATATTCGTAAGTATCAAATGGGTCTAATTGACCCAAACCTGTTTTAATGATGTCAACGATTTTATCGGCGTTTAAATTTACAGCAGCCTTAATTATTCGAGCCGTATTTTTCACTAAGCCGCTCGATTTAAATTGAAAAGCCCTATCTACATCAATCGTTGGCACAAACTGGAATTTCCTTTTGCCAAATGGTAAGTTCGGAAACTTTTTCACCAAAATATTTTTTAAGATAATTGCCCAATTATCAATGATTGGCGTTTTTAAAACAGCTAACTTATATTGTAAACTCAATTCAGCAGGATAACGCCCATGTTCGTCTGCCTCAAAAGGTAAGTATTCTTCATATCTACTTAAGAAATAAAAAGAAGCGGCAAAAACATCAAAGGGTAACGTTCCGTTTTCAACTTTAAACGGAACTTTCTGGTCGCCAAATTCTGTTCGCTGGATGTCAATCGGCTCAACCTTGTGTTTTAACAATAATGATGAGCAACCGAAGAAAAGCTCATCTCCTAATGGCAAATCATTGTAACTAATTTTAGGTGAATTGCTTTTAGCAAAGTCTGTAACAATGCTTGTAAATTCAAAATCGCAAATTAAAATCTCCCGGAAAATAAAATTGAATATATATTTTATTCGAGGAGTAACTTTAGGGGTGTAGATTAACAACGGCATAATTGCTTAAAGATATTCCTAAAAGTTAAATGTTGTAGAAACAAAATGTAAAAGTTTTGAACTACTAGATAATATCTAGCTAGAAGGCTATATTCAAGCCTTTATTAGGATAATTAACCCTTACACTTTTTCTTGTGCCCGCTTTTACAACATGTAAGATGTTCATTTGGTCATCAAATAAATCATACAATATGCTATTATTTAAACTTAAGCTTTGCAAAGATAATACATTGTCAATCTCCAAATAGACGTTTGTGGCCTCATTATCTTGCTCGAAACCTACATAGGTAGCGGTCAAATTTTTGCCGTTGATTTTATATTGAAGATTGGCGTTTAAATATTTTTTCACCAATTCGTCCATTGCTTTATGCATAGTTTGTTTATTCAAATCCACTTTTGTTTTGAACTGTTTTGCCAACACAGTTTCAAAATCATCCGTGTAAATACGGCAGCTAATCTCTAAACTTTTTTCTTTTGAGTTAAATTCTATCTCGGTTGTGCTCACATGGAGTGGATGTTTAGCTGATGGTTCCAGAAAAGAAGGAAAAATCATTAAAACAAGTAACAATTTTGAATAGATAGCCGCCATTTGACTTTGATTTTGTTAAAATGATAAAAAAGAATTTATTTTTAGCTTGTCAAAAATAACAAAGCTATCCGAATAACACACATTCATTATGCCATTAACAGATTTTCTGTTTTATTTTAAGTTAGGTTGGTCGCACATTGTGAGTTTAGATGCCCTAGACCATCAATTATTTATACTGGCATTGGTAACGGTTTATACGGCTAAAAACTTAAAGCAGGTTTTAATTTTGGTTACTGCTTTTACAATAGGTCATTCATTAACCTTATTATTGAGCATTTTAGACATCATCCGGTTTTCAAGTAAATGGGTAGAATTCTTGATTCCTTGCACCATATTCTTTACAGCGCTAAGTAATCTATTTAAAAAAGATTTTTCGAGAAAAGCAGTAAATACAAATTACTATCTTGCATTGCTGTTTGGACTGGTTCATGGAATGGGCTTTGCAAACTCAGTGAGAATGATGTTAGCCAAAGACCAAAATATTGGTTGGGGCTTATTTGGTTTTAATGTTGGGTTAGAAGTTGGACAAATAGCTTTTGTTGCCATCATTTTATGTGCTACGTGGGTAGGATTATCTTTTTTTAGAATCAAGAGAAGAGATTGGGTTATCTTTTTATCCGCAGCCGTGTTTAGCCTGGCTTTAAAAATGGCTTTAGAACGAATTCCTTATTAATCAATATACGATGAATAAATTTTACAAACTTTTCAGTTTATTGGCAATTACAAGTCAAATTGCCGTTGCCCAAAACATTTTGAATAATCCCGGTAGCAACCACGGGAATAAATTCGAGCAATTGGGTACAATTTTAAACACGCCAAATGAACAGCGTACCGCGAGTGGTGCGCCTGGTGTAAAATATTGGCAACAACGTGCCGATTATAACATCAAGTGCGAGCTTGATGAAAAAGCACTAACCTTAAATGGAAGTGAAACGATTACCTATCACAATAATTCACCAGACGTATTAACTTACATTTGGATTCAGCTAGATGAGAATGAGCATAACAATTTAAGAAATGCTGGTTATCAAAATAGCAGTAGAATGCCTGCCGGTGCAACTACTGCGCAGGTTGATAATTTAGCGCCAAAAACCGAAAGCAATGGTTATGGTATTGCTATCAAAAAATTAACTGATGCTACAGGCAAAAAATTAAGCTATACTATCAATAAAACAATGATGCGTATAGAAATCCCTGCTTTAAAATCAGGTGCGGTTTTTGCATTTAATATCGATTGGAGCTACAAAATTACAGACAGAATTGCTGGTGGTGGTCGTGGTGGTTATGAGTTTTTTCCAGCTGATGGAAACTATTTGTTCACGATGACACAATGGTATCCACGCTTGTGCGTTTACAGCGATTTTCAAGGATGGCAAAATCATCAGTTTACTGGAAGAGGCGAATTCGCTTTAACCTTCGGAGATTTCAAAGTTCAGATGACTGTTCCTGCAGACCACATGGTCGGTTCAACAGGAGAGTGTATTAACTACAGCGCTGTTTTAACGCCAACTCAATTGGCAAGGTATAATAAGGCAAAAACTAGTACTGTTGCGCCAGTTGAGATTGTAACTTTAGCCGAAGCTACTGCCGCAGAAGCTAAAAAATCTACTGCTAAAAAAACCTGGGTTTTCCAAGCAAACAATGTTCGTGATTTTGCGTGGACTGCTTCCCGTAAGTTTATTTGGGATGCAATGGCACAGCCAATTGCTGGTAAAAATGTAATGTGTATGAGTTTTTATGGAAAAGAAGCTTACAATTTGTACAGTAAATTTTCTTCTCGTGCAGTTGCACATACCATTAAAACATATTCAGATTTTACCATCCCCTATCCATATCCAGTTGCTCAAAGTATAGAGGCGGCTAATGGAATGGAATATCCAATGATTTGTTTCAACTATGGTCGTACAGATGCTGATGGAACCTATAGCGAAAGTACTAAAAACGGAATGTTAGGTGTAGTTATCCACGAAGTAGGGCACAACTTTTTCCCAATGATCATCAATAGTGATGAGCGCCAATGGACTTGGATGGATGAGGGTTTAAATTCATTTGTTGAGTATTTAACTGAGGAGCTATGGGATAATAAGTTTCCAAGTAAAAAAGGGCCGGCTTACACCATTGTGCCTTACATGAAATTACCGAAAGACCAGTTAGAGCCAATTATGTCTAACTCAGAAAACATTGTGAACTTCGGCCCTAATGCCTATTCAAAGCCAGCAACGGGTTTAAATATTCTTCGTGAGACTATTATGGGTCGCGAGCTATTTGACTATGCTTTTAAAGAATATTCTAGAAGATGGGCATTCAGACATCCAACTCCTGCAGATTTATTTAGAACAATGGAAGATGCAAGTGGTGAAGATTTAGATTGGTTCTGGAGAGGTTGGTTCTATGGAACAGACCCAGTTGATATTTCTTTGGATAGCGTAAGATATGCAAAGCCAGATTTATCTACTACAGCAAACGCTGGTGGTGGTAGGTTTGGTGGCAATAGACCAAGTGGTATTAGAGTTGACCCACCTGCCGTAAATGCTTTTGAGGATATATCTAAAATTAGAAACCGCCAAGACGCAAACGTGAAGTTTTATACAGATAAAGATTTAGCCGCAAGAGATTTTTATTGGAAATACGATAGAGGTTTAACAACTGTTGATACAACTTTAGCAGCAAAACCAAGCACACAGCCAGCGAGATTACCAATGGAAGAATTTACTGCAGACGAAAAGGCTAAATATGGCAACAAATTCTTTTATGAGTTAAACTTCAGTAACAAAGGTGGATTAGTGATGCCAATTATAGTTGAGTTTACGTTTAAAGATGGCACCAAAATGATTGATAGAATTCCAGCTCAAATCTGGAGATTAAATGAATTGAAAACATCTAAATTCTATGTGCATGATAAAGAAGTAGCATCAATTAAGTTAGATCCGTTGCGTGAAACAGCAGATATTGATGAAACTAATAATAATTGGGGAGGTGGTTCATCACCATCTAAATTCCAAATGTTTAAAATGCGTGCAGGGGGTGCACCAGCTAGAGGACAATCAGTTGGCTCAAACCCAATGCAAATGGAAAAGAAAAGTAAATAAGAGCAGTGCGTAATGCGTAGTGCGTATTGCGATGAAAACAAAACCCGAAGAATAAACACTTCGGGTTTTTTTGTGTCCAATGAATAAAATCATTGTTCTTTGCTCTTTGTTCATTTTTCCTCCTAAACTTTCCCTGATTATCATTGTTCTTTGCTCTTTGTTCATTTTTCCTCCTAAACTTTCTCCATTTATCATTGTTCTTCCATCTTCCGTCTTCCATTTTACCTTTTCCATCTTTAATCTTTATCTTTACCTACAATGAAGTTCAAATTAGTATCAGAATATAAACCAACCGGTGACCAGCCAAATGCGATTAAACAACTAGTCGAAGGGGTTAATGCAGAGGAGAATTACCAAACTTTATTAGGCGTTACAGGTTCTGGGAAAACTTTCACAGTTGCTAACGTGATAGAGCAAACTCAAAAACCAACCTTAATTTTAAGTCACAATAAAACTTTGGCGGCGCAACTTTATGGAGAATTTAA
>SEDG01000781.1 GCA_004295885.1 Pedobacter sp.
GCATCGGTTATCACTGTTAAATTACCCGTGCTGACAGCTGGAATTACCAAGCATGAGGAAGCAGAAAAATCGCCGTAAACCTTACAGCTCCTTCCACATTGCCCACAATAAAAGCAAGGTGCTCGGTCTTTGTTTCCTTTAATTTCTTCAGTCATTACCGCACCACGACCAGTAATTACAGGAACGCCAGCTTTTTCAGCACCTTTTTTAATGAGAAGTTCGTGCAACCTGGGCTTAGGTGGTTTCATAAAAATGCCATCAGGTTCGTTTTCTATACCTTCGGCTGTTCCATAAATACCTATCATTCTATCGACTTTGTCGTAAAATGGTTTCAAATCAGCATAAGTTATAGGCCATGGGTCTGTTAAGCCATCGGTAGGTTTAAAATCTATTGGCCCCATTCTTAATGAAATTCTTCCCCAGTGATTGGTACGACCACCAAGCATCCGCGACCTAAACCACTCAAACTCTGTTTTGTCTTTTTTTGTGTAAGGTTCGCCGTCTAATTCCCAGCCTCCATAAGAAGCATCAAAATCACCGAAAGGACGTACAGTTCCAGCCCCACGACGAGGAGATTCCCAAGGCCACTTTAGTTGATGGGCATCAATTCTTGGGTCGAAATATTGACCAGCTTCTAGCATTAAAACTTTTTGTCCGGCATTTGCCAGAACATAGGCTGCCATTCCCCCTCCAGCACCAGAGCCAACAACTATGGCGTCATAAACGGTGGAAGACTTTTTTATTTGAAAGTCGCTCATTATAAATGGTTAGAATTTATTGTTATCCTAATTTAAAGGTTAATTTTGTGAAACGGAAACGTTAAGGCGTATATTTTAATAATGTAGCTATAATGTTAGATAAATCGATTTATTTATATGGACAACAACGATATATTATCAAAATTCTTAGACGTTTTAAAAGCCAGCATAGCTGAAAAAAATCTAGTCAAAATATCTCTTGGTAATTATCAAGGTAACGACAAAGAGCTGAAAAATCTTTATGTAAAGCTGGTTAAAATTAAAAGAGTTGATATGTTATCTTTTAATTATAGATACAAGACTAGAGATATATTTAAAAATCTAGGGTTAGAAGAAGGTTCAAGTTTAATTATTAAGTTGTTGAGTAATGATTTTAGGATTGCCACTTTATTTACCGTTATTAAGGAAGTAATCATTGAACACGATAAAAAGGGTGCGATTAGGATTCGTGAGCGGGAATTGAATGTCAAGCTCGAACCGAAACTTACACATGATAAGGAGAAAAAAAGGTTAATTAAACCAAGTGCGAATAGCTATCTCCATTCTTTAAAAATTACCGATAAGCAAAAGTTACAGGGGTTGAGTTTAGGGAAGATTTAGTGAATTTATGTAATGATATTGCCAAGCAAGCTAATTTTGAGCAATTACATTTTGTTGAAGGAACGATTGAGGATTATAAAGTAAAGGAGATTAATTTACTGATTGCTTTACATGCTTGCGACACGGCAACTGACGATGCGATTTTTAAGGGGATAAATGCTGGTGCTGAATTAATAGTCGTTGCACCTTGCTGCCATAAACAGATTAGACGAGAAATTGAAAAGCACAAAGTTAAAAACGATGTTTCTTTTTTGACTAAATACGGCATTTTCTTAGAACGCCAAGCCGAAATGGTAACTGATGGAATTAGGGCCTTAATTTTAGAATACTATGGTTATAAAACTAAAGTGTTCGAATTTATTTCTGATGCACAGCTAAAGCCGGTTTGTTTTCTGTTATCCTTTGGCTGAAGCGAATGACAATTAATTTTAAGATTTCATATATTTATTGCCGTCGGTTTTAACCGACGGTTTTTTTATGCTTTAGCCAAGTTTTCTAATTCAGCACAAGCTTTCATTATTTAAACCTGATGGTAGCGAAAATCCTTTTTTGTCACGCTGGGCGTAGTCGAAGAGCCAACAAAAAAGATTGCAGCGACAGCAGGACTGACGAACCTGAGAACTACTGACAATCGTTTTCAAAAAATCTTTATCGCTAATTTTCTCTGCCTTTTTACTTGTTTCTGACAACGTGTCAGCACTAATTGCTTGTCTTTTTTACATTTTAACAGTCTTTTTAACGTTATTTCTGCCAAAACCCATTTGGCACA
>SEDG01000146.1 GCA_004295885.1 Pedobacter sp.
AAGAAGTTGTAACCTAACCCTCTCCTGAAAGAGTGGGAGCTTGAAAAACTTAAAACCAATGAAATCCCTACCTATCCTTTCCAAAAAATCTTTCAAGCTTATCCAACTTTTCAGGAACATTAACTCCTACGGAAAGGATGAAAAATCTTTTGAAGATAGAAAAGAAAAAATAGCTTGGAAACCAATTGAATCTACTGCTGGATTTGTAAAAGATGATGTTGTTCATTTACCAGAATCGATTTTAGAGCAGCCCAATTTTGAGCACTGCGATTTAATTCTTTTGATCGACGATAACTTTCAAACTTTTCAAAACGTAGTTTATACCTCAGAAAAAAATCTCTGTTTCAGAAACAAAAGCGAGAATAAATTCGATTTCCTACAAATTAAACTAGACGAAAAAGTAGAGCTTTATTTAAAACCAGGATATTTTGAAGTCGGCTTTCCAGAACGCAATGAATTTAAAGTTTGTGAATTGACTATTTCAAAACCAGTTTCCATAAAAATAAATGGTAAACGAGATTTTTCATTAACTGGCAGAAGGGCAAGAACATTTATAGAACAAGAATATATATTTAATTACATTGGCGATTTTACTTCAATTCAAATAGAAAAAGAACCTTTTCATTCTGTTGTAAAAAATGTTCCAACCGAGAAAAAGGTGATAGATTTAATGAAACCTCTTTGGTAGACTCTTTTTAAGCTTATGCAGGTGCCGTAGTTGGTGGCATAGGTTTTCGTTTATAAACCCGTCCCGATAGCTATCGGGAGTAATGACAAGCCCCGATTCTTCTTCGGGCTTGTAATGTAAAGGGGGACTGCTGTAAGCAAGACACAGTGGCCTTAATTTCCTATCGCCACCACTTTGAGACTAAATTTCCACATCTAAAACAACTCACCTTTAAAAGTGTAGTAAAGCTGAGGATTTTAAAAGCCAAATTTATAACATCAAATTGCTGTTGAACCAATCGGATTTACTAATGCTTGCTTGTTCCATTAAGGTTTACAAATTAATGCTAAAAGACTTTTGGAGCTGCTATGGATGATGTATTGCCGACCTATTTTAGAACTTTAATTGTCGAATCTGCAGCTGTATTTAATAATGAACTATCATTTTATATATTTGGCTTTACAAATACCATGAAATGAAAAAAATTTACGCCCTTTTATTGCTAAGCATTTTTGCTTATCCAGCAAACGCACAATCCGAAACACCTACAAGTAAAATATTATCTAAAACAGAAACCGACGAGTTTTTTACACCAGCTTTTAAAAAGAAAAACCTAATCAATTTCCCAATATTTAGAGCTTATACCTATACCGATAAAAGCGGAACTTATAATATTGCCTTAACTGAAAGTGCCGACACGGTTAACAAGGAAAAAGATACCGTTAACTATACCATCAAAGCTTTTAATTTTAAAGTCGACAAAGCCATAACCTTAAAAAAATGGGAAATAAATGATTTTAAAACCCCAACCGTAAAAGGCGATGAAAAAGAAACTTCTATTTGGTTCTGGACAAAATACTGTGAGTTCAACGATTTAGATGGTGGAAAAAATGGTTAAAAACAAACACGCCATCTTCCCTACCGCTTATTCAGATAAGATGGATAAAAAGGTTACTCAAATTTCAAATGAATAAATAATACTCTAATCATTTAATTTTCAGTTAATTATTTATATTTAATTAACCAATTTAAACTTAAAATTAAATGAAATGAAAAAATTAGCCTTTCTATTTTTAGTTGCTCTGTGTTTTGCAGCTTGCCAAAACAAAGAAACTACTGCTACCGCTGGTTCAAGTTCAGATACAACAAAGTATCCGTACACCATTAAAGACCCAGAAGAATGGGAAATGAACAGCGACCCAAAAAATTTATTGGTAGCGATGAATACAGTAAAAGCTTTTGAAAATTCAGACACCGCAGCGTTAAAACCACTTATTGGAGACAGCATTCATTTGATTGTTGATAGTTATGAATTTAAGGGATTAAAAGCCGACTTCCTTAAAACTGCTCAAATGGAAATGGATAAATACAAAAGTATTTCTATCACTTTACAAGACAGGGAATCTGTAATTAGTAAAAGTAAAAAAGAGGAATGGGTAAGCCTTTGGTATAAACAAGTTTCTGAAATGAAAGATGGCAAAAAAGACACTGTAAACTTTTTTAACGACTTAAGACTTAAAGAAGGTAAGGTTATCATATGGAGTGAATACGTTCAACATCCAATGCAGAAATAATCTTTTAACCACATAGACACAGAGGAGATATAGGATAAGTAATTTTTTCCTTTCTATGTGCCTATGTGGTTACCATTTACCCGTGTTTCTTCTTCTTATTCATTATCGCCTTTTGGCCAATACCAAAATTTGAAGTTTTAGCATTACTTTCCTTCTTTTTATGGTAGGCTGCATCACGATGATTTTCCTCATCTTCTTGCTCGGCTAACATTTTATTCTTTTGCGCTTTAGCTTTAGTTACTTCTTCTACTAATAAATCTTCTGGCAAATCTGCTACTTCAATTTTCTGTCCAATTGCTTGTTCAATTTTACGAACTTGAGGCAACTCTAAGTCAGTTGTAAAAGTAATAGCAACTACTTCTTCATCGCCCTGCTTAATTACTCTATTTAAATAAGTTTCCTTTTGTACAGGCAATTCAAAATGGAAAATAAATGGAATACCTTCCAAATCCATTTGCTGCAAACCTTCATTAGCCACAATTAAAACACGAGCTTCGCTTACTGCCTTAAAATCTTCTATGTCGTCAAACCCAGCTTCATCAAAAAACAAAGGTTTATAAACAAAAATATCATCTGCCTTGCCATCAAATAAATCTTTTGACAAGGTTTGAGCTGTTAAACGAGTGTTTACGAAAACGACTACTTTATCAAATACTTCAGCATCTTTTAAAAGCAGGTTAAGTAAATTTAGCTTTGTTCTAAAATTAGGAACATGGTATAAAAGCTGTGTATGCGTTTCAGTATCATTCTCTTCTAAAAACTCATCAACTTCTATGGTTGTAGGCAATTTCATAAAATTCTCAATCATTAAATCGAGTCTGTCATGCATTACATCTGTAAAAATTAAATGTTGACATTTCTGTATGCTATTTGCCAATTCATTAATCGGTAATTGCATACCCAGCTTCACCATTTCTGCTGCATCATCCACAACAAACATCTGAATTTTATTGGTATTTAGGCCCAACTTCAAATAAACAGCCCTAGCTCTAGAAGGTACAGCAACCACAATATCAACGCCATCCGTTAACTCATTAATTTGAGCTTCCATGCCGCCATCTGCGTGTATGCCTACAATACGGATAGTCTGATTTCTATTTAAAAGCTTAAACTGCTCCATTACTTCGAGTACTCTTTCTTTAGTAGGCACTAAAATTAAAGCTCTTGGCGCTTCTTCAAAACCATATTTTAAACGCATTAAAACACCTAAAATATAGGTTGTTGTTTTTCCGCATCCCTCTGGACCAATTGCTATAATGTCTTGTCCGCCTAAAATACGTGACATTGTTCTAGCCTGAATTTCTTTTGGACTGAGGTAACCTGCATCTGTCATTGCTGACACTAATGGTTTGCTTAATTTTAATTGTTCTAAAGACACTTTTCGCTCTGTAAATTGATAATGAGGCAAATTTACGGAAAATATAAAGGAGTACGGTAAAAGTCTAAAATGAATATTTTACACAATGTGTAGCGTTTCTCAATTTCCTTACGTATGGATTGTAAAACCTATAATAATGAAGAAACTAGTTTACTTTTTGATGTTGATGCTTTTGTTTACCTCTTGCAAAAAAGAGAATAATGCAAGAGATTTTAAAGGCACTTATTCAGGAACATTTAAAACTAACATTGGTGGAAAGATAGCAGTGAGTGATGCTGAACTACTCTTAGTAGGGGACGATTTTAAAGTAACCAAAGGAACAAAATTAGCTAGTGGCACATTTAAAGTTGATGATACTAAAAGCGTAACATTTGCTGATAAAAACGTTTGGACAGCAGATTTTGACTGGAATTTAATATTAAATGGGCTTTATATTTACGAAGCTAAAGGAGATAGTTTAATTTTAACGAAAATTATATATTCAAACCCAGCATGGAACACTGTCCCTGTTTCTTATCAATATAGATTAAAGCGTTCGAACTAATAAATGTCCAAACCCCAAACACCTAGCCTTGAGGAGTTAATACATAATTGCAAATCGGGCGATTTACAGTACCAAGAACTGCTATACAAGCATTTTTATGGCTACGCTTTGGGTATTTGTTTGAGGTATTTATACAACAGAGAAGATGCATTAGAGGCTGTAAACGATTCGTTTATTAAAGTTTTTAAATCGATTAACAGTTTTAGGGACGATGCTGATTTTAAGGCTTGGTTCAGAAAGATTTTAGTGAACACTTCCCTTGATTACAAAAGAAAAAATATGAGGTTTAGTCAAGCCATAGAAATGGTAGACACTGAGCCACAAACCACTTATTCATCAGCTTTAGAAAACCTTTCTGCTAAGGACATTCTAGGCCTGATGAAGAATTTAAACGAGACACAAAGTTTGGTATTTAACTTATATGAAATAGACGGCTATTCTCACAAGGAAATTGGGAAAATGTTGAATATGCCAGAAAGCTCATCGAGAACTTACTTAACAAGAGCTAAACAGACACTGCAAAGCTTATTGATTACTCATTCAATATATAAGAGATGAAAGGTATAGATGAAGAATTAGTATCGCAGATTAAAACTGTTTTCGAAAATTTTGATGATGAATTTAGCGAAAACGGATGGGCGAAACTACGAGAAAAATATCCTGAAAAACCAAATAAGAAACTACCAATTTGGTGGATAAGCGGAATTGCGGCTGCTATTCTAGTAGCAATTGGCTTGTTTTTCGCATTAGATAAAACTGCTCAAAAAATAGATAAAGGAGAGCAAATTGTAAAGGAACAACCCATCAGCAAACAAAAAACCGATAGCATTATAAATAAGCCTTCAATCGCCCAAAAACAAGAAACAGAATCTATAAGTAATACAATAGACAACAAAGTTGATAAAGCACAAGTTGTGAAACCTAAAACTGTTCCAAAGTCATCCCTATGGGAAAAACCAGTTGTGGCAAACGTTAAAAAAGAAACCGTTATCGCTAAACAAGATCAGCCGATTAAAAAAGAAACCATCACTGATCCTAAAGTAGATGTACAAAATCCAATTAATCAAAATGTTGTTGTGGCAAACAAAGTTGATACCGCTCAAAAGAATAATCAAAATCAAGTAATCGCGAATAATAATGGAGCAGTGGTTAAAGACCCAATAATCGTTAAAAAAACAACCGATCAATTTTTAAATGACCAGAGTAAAATATTAGCACAACAACCAAAAGAAAAACAAAAAACAAAAGAAACCAAAAGTTCTATTGAGGTATTTAGCGGCACGTTTTTAAACTATTATGCCGACAATGCGGTTAAATTAAATGCAGGTTTTGGCGTAAATGCCAATGTTAAATTAACAAAAAGTCTGTTTGTTAGTTTCGGCGCAGGTGTTAGTCAGAATAAAATAGAATACCAAAAAAGTATTCCCAGCGAAGTTTCTCGTTCCATGTCTTATGCTGCTTTTGATGCAGCGAGTTCAGCTCCAAATAGTAATCCCAGTACAGCAAATAGTACATCTATTTCAGACATCAGCATAAATGCTCAATTGTTAAACTTTGATATACCTGTAAGTCTTAAGTTCTATCCTACTAAAAAGCAAAATTTCTATATAGCAACCGGAATTAACTCTAACACTTACCTATCTCAAAAATATACTTATGGCTATAATTTAAGCAATAAAAATGTTTTAGGCATCACACAAACTGCAAAACAGGAAGAAACTGAAAGAAGTAAAGTTAACGGGTTTGATTTTGCGACCAGCGCTATTTTTGCCATCGGTATTAACCAAAATATTGGAAACAACAGCCTTACTTTTGAACCTTATTTTAAACCAGCCGTTGGCAATATGGGAGAGAAAAACCTTAGGATAAACACAGTTGGCTTAAACTTAAAGTTTAACTTCTCCAGTAACAAAAAATAAATAGAGTATCATATTTTTGATACATACAGACGGCTTTATTCAATATTTTGTAAGTTTATCCTATCAGGGAACTTAAACTAACAAAATGAAGAAAATTATCCTTAACCTATTATTAGTTGCGTTAAGCGGAAGTGCTTTTGCTCAAGACGCAATTAGCTATCAAACCCCTCCAAAGGCAATAGCCGACCTATTATTAGCAAAACCAACCCCTGCTGTTAGCATAGACAGTAAGGCGGAGTGGATGTTGTTTAGTGAACGTAATTCTTATCCCTCTGTTGAGGAATTGGCAATGCCAGAATACCGTATCGCAGGTATGCGTATCAACCCGAACAACTATTCTGCAAGTCGTCAAACTTTCATCAACAACTTCAGTTTAAAGAACATTAAAACTGGCAAAACACTAGCGGTAACAGGCTTACCAATGCCATTGTACGCAGGTGCTGTGAGTTGGAGCCCAAGTGAAACTAAAATCGCTTTTACCAACACCACACCAACCAAAGTTGATTTATACATCATTGATGTGGCAACAGGAAAAGCGACTAAGGTTAACAAACAACCTATCAATGCAATTATGGGTGGTGGTGCAACATGGGTTGATGATAACACCTTACTTTATAGAACAATTACCAAAGCAGCAACCTTAGCTCCTGCTCGTCCGTTGGCCCCAAAAGGCCCAACAATTCAGCAAAACCTAGGCAAGGCTGCGCCAAGTGCGACCTTACAAGATTTAATTAAAACTCCTTACGATGAGCAGTTATTCGAGTTTTTCGCAACGTCTCAACTCGTTCAAAATAAAGCTGGTATAGAAACTCCAATTGGCAAACCAGCCATTTATAGCGGTGTTACTCTATCTCCAGATAAAAATTACATGATGGTTCGTACCATTAAAAAACCTTTCTCTTATCTAGTTTCTGCCGGTGGTTTTCCATCAGTTTTAAACATTACAGACAGAACAGGAAAAGTAGTCAAAATGCTTGCAGATTTACCATCTACAGAAGAACGTCCTTCTGGTTATGATAACGTACAAAACGTACCAAGAGGTTTTGATTGGAGAGATGATGAACCAGCAACCGTAACCTGGACTGTAGCGTTAGACAGTGGATTAATCAAGAAAACCGTTGAATACCATGATGCAGTAATGCAATTAGCTGCTCCTTTTACTGGCGCACCTAAAGAGCTATTAAAAACTAAAATGCGTTTCGGCGGTATCAGCTGGGGAAATGCAACTTTAGCATTGGTTAGAGAAAACTCAAGAACTAAACAAACTTCTAAACTTAGTCGTTTTAACCCATCAACTGGGGCTTTAGAAACTTTGTACGAGTTAAGTACAAATGACGCTTACAACAATCCAGGTTTCCCTGTAACCGAGAAAAATAAATATGGCCGACAAGTAATTTTAACTACCGATGGTGGCACAAAATTATTGTTAAATAATACTACAGGTGCGTCTGCCAAAGGCGATTTACCTTTCTTGGCTAAATTCGATTTGACAACTAAAAAATCAGAAATTTTATGGAGAGCACAACCAGGCACTTTCGAAATGGTAACTGATGTTTTAGACCCTCAAAAATTGGTTTTATTAACTCGCAGAGAAAGTCAGAAAGATGCGCCAAACTATTTCATTAAAAATTTAATGTTACGCATAGCGGATGTTCAAATCACTAATTTCACCAATCCTTATGCGCAATTAGCTGGTGTTAAAAAAGAGAGGTTCACAAGATAAATTTACGACCATTAGTTCTGGCGGTCCGTTATTTTTTGTAACGCAAGGTTATGCAGTTTTAGACAATGCAGAAATGCCAATTGTAGCTAAAGATGGTAAAAAACCTAACGATACTTTTGTAGAGCAATTAAAGCTTAATGCCGAAGCTGCAATCAATAAATTAAGCGAGATGGGCATTGGAGACAGAAATAGAATGGCAGTTGGTGGTCACAGTTATGGTGCATTTATGACAGCCAACCTATTGGCTCACACTAATTTATTTAAAGCTGGCATTGCTCGTAGCGGTGCTTATAACAGAACTTTAACGCCGTTCGGTTTCCAAAATGAAGATAGAACTTATTGGCAAGCACCAGAGTTGTACTACCAAATGAGCCCGTTTAGTTATGCAAACAATATCAAGACGCCAATCTTATTAATACATGGCGAAATGGACGATAATCAAGGTACTTTCCCTATCAATAGCGAACGTTTATTTAATGCCATTAAAGGCCATGGCGGAACAACTCGTTTTGTATACTTACCTTACGAGGCACATGGATACAGAGCTAAAGAAAACATTTTACATATGCTTTGGGAAATGAACACTTGGTTAAACACGTATGTTAAAAATGCCAAACCAACGGTAGCGAAATAGATTTGAGTTTGAGAAATTAGTTTGTTAATATCAAATGAACTAATGAAAGATTGAAGCAATTCCTAAGAACATCCGATGAGTTTCATAATTCATCGGATGTTTTTTTATCTCTGAATCCTAGAGTAGTGAGACTAATTGGATGTTCTTTTATAAAAAATCAGCCTATTAAATATATACTGATAAACGCCAACCCCACCTATTGCCAAGTATAAGACATTGTATCCATAACCAATCTTCCCCTAAATATCATTCTAGTTCTACCCCTGCTTTCTCCCTAGTGAGTCCGCATCTAGTCCGCATCAAGACCGCATCTAGTCCGCATTGAATGTGGACTAGATGCGTACCTATTGAGGATGAATAGCGGGCTTGCTACGATTATGACACGATTAAGGTTTAAGGTATGCATACTTCAATATTAAGGGGGTAATGGATGATAGCTTTTAAGGATTTGGATTGAAAAGGAATTAATAGTGGTTTTCGAGCTGGTCTCACCGTATTTTCAGCTAAGGTTACTGAGAAGCCCTAAAATGAAATAAGCGTTCTTTATAAATTTGCAGACAGGCTAAAACCTACCTATTTAAAATTGTATTAATTATTACCTTTACTTCATCATCCAAATTAAACCATTTCAATGATCTTAAAAACTTTAACCAAAGCTCTATTATTGTTCATTATTTGTTTTATTGCTATTAATTCAGCATTTGGCCAAAAACCAAAGTTTAAGGTAATTGCATTTTACACGGGCAAAAATGACCAAGCCCACGTAAGCTTTGTGCATGAGGCAAATAAGAAATTCCCTGAGTTGGCAAAAAAATACAGCTTCAGTTACGACTCCACAGCTTTTAAGAGTAAATAGAAACCATCCAGCTACTAAAAAGCTGCCAGAAACCTTTAAAGCACAGCCTAACGAGTGGTATCGATGGGAAAGAGACTTGCGCAAAAATCCAGATATAGATATCTTAATGTCTATAGATTCAACCAGTTTCCCTTTAGGCACTGGACCAAAGGCACACGAGATTTGGCAAAGTGGTTATTATCCGGTAGTTTGGAGCAATAAAAACTATAAAATGATTTATGTAAACATGGGCCATAACGATATGGATTACGAGCATACATACAATAAATTCACTACATCTCTATCTCAAACATTCGACAACGAAACACAAACCAAAATGATGATTGATGGCTTGCTGTGGCTGGGGAAAAAGGTAAGATAGCATAGGTTGTTTGTTTTTCGTCCATCGTCTGTCGAAAACGTCAAACCAACAACGAGCAACGATAAACGTACAACAACAAACGAACAACGAACAACCACAAACGAATAACGAACAACGAACAACAACAAACGAATAAAAAATGGAACAAGCAATCAAAGTAATCAAAGCATCAAGAACTAAATTATTAAGTCTGGTAGAGGAGCTAACGACAGAAGAATTAAACTACATCCCTACTGGATTTAACAACAACCTAGCTTGGCAAATCGGTCATTTAGTGGTTAGTCAGCAGATATTATGCTATAAACTTGCAGGTCAAAAATTTGTTATTGAAGATGAATTAATCGACTTATATAAAAATGGTTCAAAACCAGAAAGAGCATTTAGCGAAGCCGAAATCGCGCAAATGAAAGGCTATTTGTTAAGCACCATAGACCAGCTAGAAATTGACTTAACAAATGGAACTTTCGACAACTATACACCTTATTCCATCTCAACCTATCCAGGTATAACTTTAAGCAGAGTAAGTGAAGCAGTAACTTTTATCGTTTCTCATGATGGTTTGCACTACGGTTGCAGTTTGATCATGAAGAGGTTGGTTAAAAATAAAGCTTAATGAAAAAGGCCTCATTATTGTTTTTGTTATTCATTTTATCTGGAAGTGGTTTTGCTCAAAAGACATTAAAGGATAAATATAACTGGATTGTTAAAAACAATATTGCTTTTATAGATAGTTTAGTAGGAGAAAAACCTAACGCCAGTGATTTAGCTGATGCTATTGACAAAAACAATGGTTCAATTTTATTGGCTTCATTTTACAAGTTTAATCAGGATAAAGGAGGATTTGTACCAGTTGTGCAGATAAATGTGTTAAATAACCCTGCTGAAACATTTGAAGACTTTCTATTTGATATGAAAGAAAGTGCTGCAGTTTTTAGATCGTCCTTTAACGATTTTTCTTTTATCAACGAGCCAGAATTGTTAATGATCAACAATCAAAAAACAGTATATTTTAGTGGTAAATTCACTATCAATGGATCTAGAAACATTAATGTAAAAGTTGGCAACCAAAAACTCAATGGTAATCAAACTTATAAAATTCTGGTAAGAACAAAGGTTTATGCAATTCCACATGGCAACTATTTTTTTCAGTTAAGCTTTACGGATAATCTAGAAGTTAAGGAAGATGAAAACCTGTTTGAAGATTTACTTACTTCTATAAAAATTGGGAAATAAAGCTGAACTTAATTTGACTATTAAGACATTTTTTTTGGTTTAAAACAAATTAATTAACCATTGGTATAGAAGGTGGTGACTTATCTGATTTATCAGATATTTTAAATGTCAATAAAACTAAAATCACAAAAACTGTAAGTGGAATTGATAGGGCTTCAGGAGAAATAGTAATATTAAAATTAGCTAGTTATTAAATATGTTACCACTTAGTGAGATTTATGTAAACAGCATACAAGATGAGGTTGATGCAATAGATAGGATTTTATCTCCTCAAACACATCAAATACAATCTAAAAGTGATAAAGAAATGTTATGGTTCTATAATAGTTTACAAGCTTTAGGTAATTTTTTTATTGATGAGGACCTTAATGCAAGCAAACAGCACTTTTACAGATGTAGTCGTATAGATGAGTATCTGATAAGGAATTATGATTCGAGATTACTGGATTCTGGTATGGCAAATATTAGTTATGCTTTATTAAGTGATAATTTAAGTTTGATAAATCGTTATGCTTATTTAACACATCCATGGTATACCCATACTATAAAAAGTGGCAGCCTTGTCCATGCTGTGCAAAATATTATCAAAGAAGATTGGGTATCCTTAGAAAATGATATTGCCACTTACGAACGCATTACTGCAACTCAAAAAGGTAAGATAAATATTGCTGACCTTATGTACTTTAATGGTATCTTGAAAAAAGACAAGAGTATAGTTGCAGAAGCTTTATTTTTATTACTCAAAGACCATAAAAAACGCAACAAGCATATGGGCATAGCGCAGGACTACATTTCTATACCTGCCTTGGGCTATGCTAAATTATCTTGGCTAAAAGGTATAGAAGTTGATATAGACCACCCGCTTATTCCTAAGGAGTTATTGCCTTATCAACCATTAGAAAAGTATGAGGATAAATACGATTTTTTGAAAGAATTTTAGTCCATTAAAATGAAGATTAAAAACTTATTAATATTTTGTATAGTGTTAATTACTCATTAGAACTATACTTAAAAAATTTATCAATTTAATTAGTCAAGTCAAGAGTTCAATTTAAATGAATGTCCATATGCAAAAAAGAAAAAAGTACGTGATAAAACATAGCCATAAGCTATGTTTTATTCTACTACTATTTATTACAAATATAACGTTTGCACAAACAAAACCATTTGAACCAAAAATGGGTTCAATTTTCTTGGTAAAGGAAAATAAGATCATAGATGGCAAAGCCTTTGAAGAAACCTTTAACATTTTTATAAAAGAGTTCATAAAAGGTTTGAAAGATAAAATGGGTAAAGAATACAAATTAGCTAATAAGCCAATAGACACTTTACAATTAAACGAAATTGCTGTACCCATTAAGGAGCTTTTGTTTGAAACAATAAGCGAGCCAGGCAAGAAATCATTTGCCATTGAATACAAGGCAGATAAAATATTCTATACTCAATTAGATGATGAAAATAATGGTAATGAACTGTATTATTATGACAAATTAAAAAATATTGTAGTCAATAGCTATAACCAAAGCCAATTAGTAGATTATTTTAAACAGGAGCAAATTATTTCAATTAAGGAACATAGAGAGCAAACAAAAATTATACAGGGATACAAATGCTTCAAGGTTATTTATCAATATAAAGAGAATTCAGAAAGCGAAGAAATATTTATGCCTCCTGTTGTTTATATTAGAGAACTTTGGGTAACAGAGCAATTGAAATCTCCATTTCATTTTGCTGTGAAAGCGAATGAAATCCTTTCTAAATACTATCCACTTGAAATTATCGAACGTGTAGATAAAATTAAAGGTTTAGAAACAACTTACATTTTGACGGCAATTAATTTGAAGTGACTTAAGTGGTAGTTATTCATTAATCTTTAGTTCGCCCATAATCTGCTTTATCCCTTAATCTTAGATAGGTTATGGAAGACCTCTCTAAGATTCTAAATAGATATGAAATTTAGGTTTTTCACCAACAAAGTCAGAAATCCTATCTTTGCTTAATGAGATACTTCTTCCACATTGCTTATAACGGACATACTTATAGTGGTTGGCAACGCCAACCAAAAGTAAACAGCGTACAAGAAGTAATTGAAAATAAGCTAAGCAATATTTTTAAAACACCAATTGCCATAAATGGTTGCGGAAGAACTGATTCAGGCGTACACGCCAGTCAGTTCTTTTTTCATGCAGACATAGAGCAAGAATGGGATTTTGATTTGGCATTTAGATTAAATAAAATCCTTCCTCATAACATTGCCGTTTTTGATATCATCCCTTTGGAAGGCAAGCCACACGCAAGGTTTGATGCCGTACAACGCAAGTATGATTATTATATCCATACCTACAAAAACCCTTTCCTAAATCAGCTGAGTTCTTACTATGATGTAAGGGATTTGAATTTGAATGAAATGAAAAAAGCAGTACAACTCTTGCCTCAATATAAAGATTACAGGGCTTTCTGCACCACGCCAGATAAAAATGAGCATACTATTTGCAACGTAATGGAAGCTAAATTATTCACTACAGAAAATGGCGACCATATTCGTTTCCATATCGCCTCTAATCGCTTTTTAGGGAAGATGATTAGAATTATTACAGGCAAGCTCCTAAAAATTGGAAACGGAAATATGAGTGTTGATGAGTTTGAACACCTGTTAGTCACCTTAGAAACTCCAGGAATGTTAGAGATTGCACATCCTACTGGTTTATATTTATCTAAAGTAACTTACCCTTATTTAAATTTACCACTCCGAACAGAATTCTCTGGCTTACAACAAAAAGATTGGATTGAAATATAGTATTGAGTAGAGCGTATTGCGATTAGTTTCTTCGGACTTTCCGACTTCCGGACTTTCCTGACTTCTCTATTTAAACCTTATCGCCTTTAACGGACTAATCCTACTTACTAAAAGCGAAGGGATGATGAGTACAATTGTACAGATAATCACGGTTGCAATATTTAGTAAAAGTACATCTACAAAGTGTAC
>SEDG01000782.1 GCA_004295885.1 Pedobacter sp.
AGCATAGCTGATCAGAGCCAAATGCGAATAAGGCTAAATTGTGAAAATTTTCTAAGAGTTACGAAAAAAAGCTGTAGCAGCATATACAAAAACCACAAAAGGTACAAGAGCAAACAAAAATTCTTCAGCTTTAATTTTTCTTTTGTGTTCTATTGTCTCTTTTGTGGTAAACTTAACTGTTATTTAAAAAGCCTCAGCCAAACTAATATACATTCCACTTTGGCGTTTTTCGCCAGATTTTTTTTCGCCAACACCATAATCTAAACGAACACTTAAACCTTTTGCGGTATCAAAGAAATACCTTCCACCAAAACCATAATCAGGTTTTAGATCGTGTAAAGAGAAATTGCCATTGGCAAAAACCTTTCCTCCGCCAGCGAAAGCTACAATGCCAAACCTATTCATGAAACGATAACGTAATTCTGCTTGGGTAGCCACTAAATTCTCATCGCGATAGCGACCAGTATAATAACCACGCATCATCTCGTCATTACCTAACTGTGGCAATAAATAAAATGGAGTTTTGGTTCCTTGAACGGTTTGATATAATCCTTGAACGCCAAGAACTAATTTTGGAGCTAGTGACCAAAAATTACGCACATTTACTTTTATTTGACTCCCAGTAAAATTACTTCCCCCATAAATGTCTGGTGCATATTGATAAGTTACTCTTCCAAAAAAGCCTTTTGTTGGGTAATTGTTAGAGTTTCTGGTGTCATAACTTTGAGATACGCCTAAATACAATACTGAACCACCTGCTCTATCATATAAAATAGGAGAGGTGCTATATATTCCGCCAACAACTTTATCGGTAAAATTATAATCTTCAAAACCTACAGAAACGCCTGTATAAGCATTTTTAACAAAGGTTTTCTCGGCATCAAGCTGAATTTTCATCAATTGTTGCACCAATCTATCTTCATCTTTTTGATTGGTATTGTTTCCTAAACCATAAAAGTTAAATGGTGTCTTCCTAAATTTAATTTCTCCAATAAAATGATATTTGTTACCTGGTGTCCATGCATCGCCTTTTAAAGTTAGGTTGTATGTTTTTTTAGTAGAATAAGATGCGGTTCCAGAAAAGTTTGAACTGCGATTCGTTGTATCTTTTCTATCCATATAAAATGAATAAAGTGCGCCTAAGCCAAACTCAAAACCGGTTTCTTGAGCATAACCTAAAACAGGTATAGGCATAAAGCTAGCCTTACGCGTAGTGTCTTTTTCGTTAGACAATAATTTCTGAATTAGTTTTTTTTGCGCCCAAAGCGGACTAGCCAATAAAACAAGCGATAAGAAGAGTAAGATTTTTTTCATCACT
>SEDG01000147.1 GCA_004295885.1 Pedobacter sp.
ATTGGTAAAAGCTTACCGTTTTACGGATGAGGAAACGTTGGCTGCAATTAACGAGATTTTTGAGCAGTTCAACTACGTGGCTTGTCCGCATACCGCAATTGCCTATTTAGCAACAAAAGTGTATGCTGATGAAAACCCAAATGATAAAATTGCCAAGGTCTTTTTATCTACTGCTCACGCTTGTAAGTTCCCAGAAGTTTTTCCTGCTAATATTTTAGAGAAAATCGAATTGCCTACTCAAGTAGAAGGTCTAAAAAATAACCCAGAATTGTATGATGAGTTGGGAAAAGATTTTGAATGGTTTCGGGGTTATTTGCTAGGTAGATAATTACGGCGGATTTCAAATTCGCAGGTATTAAGGTCGGGATTGCAAATCCCGACCAAGTATAATTGTTAGTCGGGATTTATAATCCCGTCTTATTCTAACTAAGGATTTTTAATCCTTGTAACTATATACTACTTCGCGGCCTTGCTCTTCAACAATTTCAACTCAGCTTTCAGCGCATCTATTTGTTGCTGTTGTTCTTTAATACTGCCAACTAACATTGGAATCAGCACTTCATAATCTACTTTTTGAACTACAACTGTTTTATTATTGTTTTTTCCTTCGTTATAATTTAATTGCTGATTTACGACCAATTGAGGGTTAACCTTTGTCAATTGTTCAACATTAAATCCACTTTGTGCTGGTTTAAGATTTAATTTTTGTAACCAATTCTTATCATAGGTGAAATTGACTGGCTCAAGTTTTACAACTGTAGATAAAGAATTTGTAATTGGGGTAAAATCATTTTGTTTAACGGTTTGCGCATTAGATTGTGTCACAAATCCGACCATAGCAATAGCTATAATAGAAAGTATTTGTTTCATATTAAAAAAGTATTAAATATTTAATTTGGATGTTTTTATTTGAATTAGAGTTCAAATAAATCTGGCGGAGGGGTACTTGGTTTTACAGAAAATGAGGATACATTAATCTTCAGTGCTGGAAATGGTTTGATGCTAAAAATGTAAACATTAGGAAGACTTATGGCCTTCTCGAAAAGATAGCTATCGGTTAATTCTTTCGAAGTTTCCTTGCCTGATTCTGTATTTTCTTCAGAAACATCTGTACTGACATTTTCTGTTTTAGCCTTGAAATTTTCCAATAAGACATAGGTGCCAAAACTTAAGAAAGTTAAGGTGATAAGCATCACGTAGCTTAGTTGTCTTATTGAGGTTTTAATCATTGCGTCAAAAATAAAAGCAATAATTTATTAAAGTGCCATTTTTTTGTAATTAGCTAAAATATAGCTCTGGCTATTTGTTTGGTTTGTTCTGGTCTGCCCATGGTGTAAAAATGTAATACAGGTGCGCCAAATTCGATGAGCTCTTTACACTGTTTAATCATAGCTTCTGTTCCAATTTCTTTTGCTTCAGCATTGCTTTTAGCATGTGATAAAGCATCCGTTAATTCTTCTGGTAAATCTATATGGAAAATTTTAGGAAGTACATTTAATTGGGTAAGTGTGCTGATGGGTTTTAATCCAGGAATGATGGGTACATTAATCCCGTTTTCCCTACATTTATTTACAAAATCGAAATATTTCTGATTGTCGAAAAACATTTGGGTAACAATAAACTCAGCACCCATATCCACCTTTTTCTTTAAGAATTTAAAATCAGCATTTAGGTTAGGGGCCTCAAAATGTTTTTCAGGATATCCGGCAACGCCGATACAGAAATCACTTTTGAAAGTATCTATGTCTTCATGCAAAAACTTCCCTTCATTATGGTTTTTAATATGCTCAATTAAATCTGTTGCATAACAATGTCCACCTTTTGTAGGTACAAATGAAGTATCCGCAGCTCGTGCATCGCCTCTTAAAGCTAACACATTATCAATCCCTAAAAATTGTAAGTCTATCAAGGCATTTTCAGTTTCCTCTTTTGTAAAACCACCACAAATTAAATGCGGAACGGCATCTATCTTATACTTGTGAATAATTGCTGCACAAATAGCGATTGTACCTGGACGTTTGCGATAAGAAACCTTTTGCAATAGCCC
Organism: Pedobacter sp.; assembly: GCA_004295885.1. Taxonomy (GTDB): domain Bacteria; phylum Bacteroidota; class Bacteroidia; order Sphingobacteriales; family Sphingobacteriaceae; genus Pedobacter. The sequence goes on from SEDG01000147.1 coordinate 2,048, forward strand.
ATTTTCTTGCTCTTTATAAATGTAATCTTCCCTTAATGAGGTTACATCAATAAATGGCGGATTGAATTCTAAAAGTGGGTCAATAGCATCATAAATCCACTGAATGCTTTGCCCTTTTATAGGTGGCAAAAGTTCAAATGAGAATAACGTTTTACCGTTTGCGTTTTTTATATGGTCTGTAATCTTCATTTGGTTGGTTCGTTGTTTGGTTATTGGTTTTTTAGATGAAATAATCTATTCAAATATCATCGTTAAACATAACTACCTATTAATCTTTATGTAAAAATCTTATGTAACCATTAATTAGTTTACCTAAAACCTCTATTTGGGAAACACATTCGTTTAGTTGTATTTCAGAAATAAATCCAATATCAAAAGAGACATAGATTTGAGTTTCCAATTCATATAATGATCCTCTAGCAATCGCTAAAAATTGAATGGTTTCTTTTGGGTGTTGCCTTCCACAACCTTCAGCAATATTTGAAGGAACCGAAACTGCGCATCGCCTTATTTGAGAAATCAATCCATAAATTTCCTCTTTTGGAAAAGAAGACGTGAGCTTATAAATATATGTTGCAAATATTCGTGCTTTCTTCCAAACCTCTAACTCAGTGTATTTCTGATATGCCATATTAATAATTACAAATCATGCTATCCAAACAACTAAAAACTAAACAACCAAAAACCTAATACGCTAAATTCGGACTAAGCCATTTCTCTGCTTCTTCCAAGCTCATCCCTTTTCTTGTGGCGTAATCTTCTACTTGGTCTTTAGTAATTTTTCCTAATCCGAAATAACGAGATTGAGGATGAGAAAAGTAAAAACCACTAACTGCTGCGGTTGGATACATGGCATAACTTTCAGTTAAGCGTAATCCAATTTTATTCTCAGCATCAAGCAAGTTAAACAAAGTTCCCTTTTCGGTATGTTCAGGGCAAGCTGGATAACCTGGTGCCGGACGAATACCTGCATATTCTTCCTTAATTAATTCTTGATTACTTAAGTTTTCATCTTTTGCATAACCCCAATATTCTTTACGAACTAACTCGTGCATCCTTTCAGCGAAAGCTTCAGCTAACCTGTCTGCTAATGCTTTAATCATGATGCTGTTGTAATCATCGTAATTTCTTTCAAACTCAGCTACCAATTCATCAATACCAATTCCCGTAGTAACGGCAAAACCACCAAAGTAATCCTGCACGCCACTTTCTTTTGGTGCCACAAAATCTGATAAAGCGTAATATGGTTCGCCAGCCATTTTTTCCGCCTGTTGGCGAAGTGTGTGGATGGTAACGGGTTTGGCGTTTGGCGTTTGGCGTTTTGTGTCGCTCATCGCTTCACGCTCCACACTCAACTCAATATCGTCTCCCACAGAATTTGCTGGCCAAAATCCAATTACACCTTTTGCGGTTAATAATTTCTCATCAACTACTTTTTTTAATAATACTTGCGCATCATCAAATAGCTTTTTGGCTTCATCGCCAACAAATTTATCATCAAATATTTTAGGGTAACTGCCTCTTAATTCCCAAGTATGGAAAAATGGTGTCCAATCGATATAAGGCACTAATTCAGCTAATGGATAATCTTCAAAAACCCTTGTTCCTGTAAAAGTTGGTTCAGTTACTACTTTATCTAAATCAATTTGGAATTTGTCAGCCCTTGCTTCTTCAATCGTTTTAAATCTCTTGTCAGAACGTTTGTTTAAATGGGCTTCACGAGCTTTATCGTATTCAGCCCTAATTCCAGCCACGTAATCATTCTTAGTTTCAGGGTTCATCAAGGTGCTACAAACTGTTACGCTTCTCGAGGCATCTAAAATGTGGATTGCTGGTCCAGAATAATTTGGAGCAACTTTTACCGCAGCATGAATTCTAGAAGTAGTTGCACCGCCAATAATCAGTGGAATGGTAAACCCTTCACGTTCCATTTCTTTGGCAAAGTGAACCATTTCATCCAATGATGGGGTAATCAATCCACTTAAACCAATAATATCTGCGTTAATTTCTTTTGCTTTTTTAATGATTTCTTGTGCAGGAACCATTACACCCATATCCACAATTTCGAAATTATTACAGGCTAAAACTACACCTACAATGTTTTTACCAATGTCATGCACATCACCTTTTACGGTTGCCATTAATACTTTTCCGGCAGATGAATTTTGGTCTTGGTCTGGATTGTCTAACTTCTCTTGTTCGATAAATGGTAGGAGGTAAGCTACCGCCTTTTTCATTACCCTAGCAGATTTTACAACCTGAGGTAAGAACATTTTACCAGCGCCAAATAAATCCCCCACAATGTTCATCCCGTCCATCAGTGGACCTTCGATTACCTGGATTGGTCTCGCATATTTCTGGCGAGCTTCTTCAACATCGTCATCTAAATATTCTACAATACCTTTAACTAATGAGTGAGATAATCTTTCTTCAACTGTTCCTTTTCTCCACTCCTCATCACGAACAATTTCTTTGCCTTTACTTTTGATGGTATCTGCATATTCTACCAATCGCTCGGTCGCATCATCTCTTCTGTTTAATAATACATCTTCCACGCGTTCTAGAAGTTCAGGTGGTATTTCCTGATAAACTTCTAGCATCCCTGCGTTAACGATTCCCATATCTAAGCCAGCCTGAATGGCATGGTATAAAAATGCAGAGTGCATCGCTTCACGAACGGTATTATTCCCTCTAAACGAGAACGAAATATTAGACACACCACCGCTTACTTTTGCATAAGGTAAGTTTTGTTTAATCCACCTTGTGGCATTAATAAAATCTACAGCGTAGTTGTTATGCTCTTCTAAACCAGTGGCAACGGTTAATATATTTGGGTCGAAAATGATATCCTGAGCAGGGAAACCTATTTCACCTACTAAAATATCATAACTTCTTTTACAGATTTCTTTTCTTCGTTCAAAGTTGTCGGCTTGTCCTTGTTCATCAAAAGCCATTACCACAACCGCGGCACCGTATTGCATAATTTTACGAGCACTTTCCTTGAATTTTTCTTCACCTTCTTTTAAGGATATAGAGTTAACGATACCTTTTCCTTGCAAACATTTTAAGCCGTTTTCTATCACCGACCATTTAGATGAATCGACCATGATAGGTAATTTGGCAATATCAGGTTCAGACGCAATTAGGTTTAGGAATTTGGTCATCGCTGCTTCCGAATCCAACATCCCTTCATCCATATTTACATCGATGATTTGCGCACCGCCTTCTACTTGTTGCAAAGCAACGGCAAGGGCAGCTTCATAATCGCCACCTAAAATTAGCTTGGAAAATTTAGGGGAACCCGTAATGTTTGTTCTTTCGCCAATGTTTACGAAAATACTTTCTGGTGTAATGGTCACCGGTTCTAAGCCACTTAAACGCATGTAAGGTTCAATGGTAGGAATTTTTCTTGGTCCGGCTTGTTTTGCTTTTTCGGCAATGCAGCCAATGTGTTCGGGAGTTGTACCACAACATCCACCCACAATATTTACAAATCCTGAGGCGATAAAATCATTTACCAGATGTGCGGTTTCGTGGGGCATTTCATCGTAAGCACCAAACTCATTTGGTAGGCCTGCATTTGGATAAGCCGAGACATAACATCCAGCTTTTGCAGCTAACTCCTCAATATGTGGGCGCATTTCTTTTGCTCCTAATGCACAGTTAAAACCAATACTTAGCGGATTGGCATGCATCACAGAGTTTAGGAAAGCTTCAGCAGTTTGGCCAGATAAAGTTCGTCCAGAAGCATCGGTAATCGTTCCAGAAATCATAATTTCTAACTTTCTGCCAATTACTTCTTCGTATTTTTTAATGGCAACGATAGCCACTTTTGCATTTAAAGTATCAAATATGGTTTCGATTAAAAGTACATCAGAACCACCATCAACTAAACCCCTAACTTGTTCGTAGTAAGCCTCTTCCAGTTCATCAAAATAAACCGCCCTGTAACCTGGGTCGTTTACATTAGGCGACATAGAAAGAGTTCTGTTTGTTGGGCCAATTGCACCAGCAACAAAACATTTCCTGTCGGGATTTGCAACCATAAATTCTGTGGCAGCTTCCTTTGCAACCCTTGCACCTTCAAAACTTAGCTCGTAAGAAAGGTCTTCCATTTGGTAATCGGCCATGGAAATGCGTTGCGTACTAAAGGTATTGGTTTCAATAATATCAGCGCCTGCTTTTAGGTATTCAAGGTGAATAGCTTTAATAATATCAGGGCGAGTGATGTTTAGCAAATCGTTATTGCCTTTTACATCACAAGGGTGATTTGCAAAGCGCTC
>SEDG01000783.1 GCA_004295885.1 Pedobacter sp.
ACCCGCCAGTTTACCGTTTTATTGGCTAATGCCTTTTTAGACATATCACGAAATTGTATTTTGGCAGTTGTCTTTAAGCCTTTATCGCTTGGCTCTGTATTAAAAGAAATATTAGTAATTACTTGTTTATCAATTGCTTCACCTATCGGGATGGTCTTAGTGAAAAAGTAAGCATCGCTAAAATTCAACATCCACAATGTGTAAGCCCTAACATAATAGTTACCTTGTTTATAATTTTGCATATTAAGTGCAATATTTCCATTGGCTACACTGTTTTTTAGCGCCAACCTTTGGGTTTGCATTAAAGAGTCTTGCGAACTATAGACTTCTACATATACTATTTTGCTCCAAGGAGATGGCAAATTTTGTTCGGTAGTTACATACGCTTTAAACCACATCGTATCAGCCACTGCATAATAAGGTTTATCAAAATGTAAGTAAACTTTTTCTACTGGCTGTTCTTCTGCTAGTCTTTTAGTCTTGGTGAGGATGTTATTTAAAACCACGCTGTCTTGCGCAAAGGCAGATTGGGTTAAAAAAGCTGAAAAAATAACGATTGCAAAAAGTATTCTTGTAAATCTCATCAATTGAATTATAGTGGTAGATTGTTTGCTAATATATTGATAATTGATTGATGGATATGCATTGTAACCAATCTTTAACATATTTTTACAATTAAAAACGCATAAAAAAACGGATGCCTTATTGCAAAGCATCCGTTATGGATTTTATTTTTTCTATTTAAATTCGATGATGAATTCTGATTTCGGCTGACGAACTTTTTTCAAGTTTACTAACCAATCTCCACTTTCATCGCGATAGCCCAAAGGCATAATCGCAACGCTTTTTAAACCTTTCTCAGTCAATCCTAAAATTTTATCGTATTCTGCATTATTAAATCCTTCCATGTATGTGCAAAAACGCCGTTAATTCTATCTTCGGTGTAAGTATCCCAAGCGGCAAACACCAACAGGTGAGATGAATCAATAATTTGCGATTGGTTAAATGAATGTGGTAATAGTGTTTGTTTTAAATCTGGATTAGTTACTACAATCACCTTATAAGGTTGCAGACCTGAAGAAGTTGGCGCTAACCGAGCAGCTTCTAAAATTAAATCTACTTTATCTTGAGGAACAGCCTTTCCGTTCATCTTTTTAGTGGCATAACGCCAGTTAAGTGCTTCTATTAAACTCATTTTGTTATATCAATTTTATAAAAGCAAAAGTGACTATTATAAATTAACCAAGCGTTGATGTATGATAAGTAAATTGTCATTTTAGGCGTAATGACAATTAAATTGCCAAGACTGATTTCAATAAAAATAGCCACAGATTAACAGATTTTAAATCTGCCTAATCTGTGGCTATCCAATTACCGTTTTTAAAATTAATGCTTCAGCTTTGCTTTAAACAACTTCTCTAGCTTTTCCATTTTTGGCAAAATCACTAATCGGCAATAAGGCAACTCGCCATTCTTGACAAAATAATCTTGGTGATAGTTTTCTGCCACATAAAACGGTTCAGCTTTTACAATTGTAGTTACTACAGGTTTGCCGAAAGCGTTTGTTTTGTTCAGCTCTGCTTTGTATTTAGTTGCAATTTCTTTTTGTTCATCCGTATGGTAAAAAATAACCGAACGATATTGTGTGCCAACATCTGCACCTTGTCTATTTAAAGTTGTAGGGTCGTGGCTTTTCCAAAAAACCTCTAATAGTTCATCATAACTAATTTTTGCAGGGTCGTAAGTTACTTCGATTACCTCAGCGTGATTTGTTGTTCCGCTACAAACATCCTCGTAAGTAGGGTTGGCAACATCGCCACCTTCGTAACCTGATTTAACATTAGAAACGCCATTTAATCTTTGAAAAAGTGCCTCGGTACACCAGAAGCATCCCATTCCAAAAGTTGCTTTTTGTAATTTTGGCTT
>SEDG01000148.1 GCA_004295885.1 Pedobacter sp.
GGTGCAGATGGAGATTTTAAAGTAGTAATTAATAGTTTAGATGATGCGCTGTCTCATTTAAAAAGATTAAAAGCAGTTGGTGCATTTTCGGTAAAATCTTACAATCAACCTCGGAGAGATCAACGCCAACAAATATTAGAAGCCGCAAGACAGTTAAAAATGGAAGTTGTGCCAGAAGGCGGTTCTACATTTTTTACCAATATGAATATGGTCGCAGACGGTCATACAGGAATTGAGCACAGCATTCCCGTTGCTCCAGTGTATAAAGATGTAATTAGTCTTTGGAACAACACAACTGTGGGCTATACGCCTACCTTGATTGTAGCTTATGGTGGTCAGTGGGGCGAGAACTATTGGTACGATAGAACGAATGTTTGGGAAAACGAAAGGCTTTTAGCTTTTACACCAAGGTCTATAATTGATTCTCGTTCAAGAAGAAGAACGACTTCTGAATATGGAGATTATAACCACATTGATGTTTCAAAATCTGTAAAACAAATTGCCGATGGTGGAACAAAAGTGAATCTAGGCGCTCACGGACAAATACAAGGTTTGGGTGCGCATTGGGAGCTATGGATGTTTGTTCAAGGTGGTGCTACGCCATTGCAAGCCATCCGCAATGCGACGTTAAACGGTGCGCATTATTTGGGAATGGATAAGGAAATCGGCTCTTTAGAAGTAGGCAAATTAGGTGATTTAGTGGTAATGGATTCAAACCCTTTGGATGACATTAGAAGCTCAGAAAGAATTAAGTACGTGATGGTTAACGGTAGGTTGTACGACAGCATGACGATGAACGAAACAGGAACTAGAGAAAAAGCTCGTACCAAACTATGGTTTGAGCTAGATAAAGGAGTTGCGTTTTCGATACCTTATAAAATGTCTGAAACTTGGACTTTTACAGTGCCTAATTGCGATTAATGTTTTGTCATTCTGACGAAGGAAGAATCTCATTCATAAATTTACAATGTGAGATTCTTCGCAGGCTCAGAATGACAAATATTTTTTAACAGAATCATAAATTAACAATGACCGAAATTGTTCTTTTAACTTCCATCCATGCGCCTATTCAAGTTGTATTTGATTGTGCAAGAAGTATAGATATTCATCAATTATCTACGGCTAAAACAAATGAAAAAGCCATAGCAGGTAGAACAAGTGGCTTATGTGAATTAGGAGATGAGGTAACTTGGAGAGCTAAACATTTTGGAATTTATCAAACCTTAAGTTCTAAAATAACTAAGCTAAAAGCACCTTTTTACTTTCAAGATTGCATGGTTAATGGCGCTTTTAGTTTCATTAAACACGACCATTTTTTTGACGAAAAAGATGGAGTTACGATAATGAAAGATGTATTTGCTTATGGGGTTCCTTATGGGATATTTGGAAAGTTGTTTAATAACCTTATTTTTAAGAACTATATGATTGCTTTGCTAACGGAAAGAAATAGAGTGATTAAAGAGGTTGCTGAAAAAGAAGTTCATTCCGCTTAATTGTCATTCCGACATTGGAGGAATCTCAATGGTGATTCATCTCCTTAGCTTCATCGCTGCCCTCGGAATGAAAAATAACTTTACAAGGCTTAACCTTCTTAATTTCTTAATGTTTAAAGAACCAGCAACCCAAACTCTCTCAAAGTATGGATTGGTTTTGAATACCAGAATAATTCAAAATGTTCAATCGTATTTTCAAAATCAGCTTTTATTTCTTGAAAAGTTAAAGTTTTCTCATTTGAAACTGAGATTTTATCTAAAATAGAAATCAGCCACTCTCCTTCTTTTTTACTGGTCTGAATGCTAAAAGTTTCTTTTTTGCTATGGAAATTTAAAGCCATCATTTCCCAAGTATTGCCTTTTTTAGATTTAGTAAAGGTTTCTGTGATAGGCTTCCCTCCTAACCAAACTATTTTGGCTGTTAGTTTAACATTGAAATTATCAGCGTCATTCAATGCTTTATCAATAAAATTGGATGGAATGGTAGTTCTAGGGATTTTAAAATCAAACCAATCCTGCAGTTTGTAATCGAAACAAATGCCATGCATAAAATTGAAGAGCGATTTCTTCAATCCGAAGCTAAATTTATTGTGGTCAATTCCAGTTTTATCTGTATAGTTGATATCATTGTTGGCAAAAGTTCCGATGGCTTCCGTTTCCTTAACTACGCCAAACTTTTCGGGATATAAGCCTACTGGACTATGCGCTGTCATTGCAAATTGATGCCAAAAGCCAGATTGCAAAACCCCAGCTTCGAATAACTGACGAACCATTTCCAAGCTATCGACTGTTTCTTGCACAGTTTGAGTTGGATAACCGTACATTAAATAAGCATGCACCATTATTCCAGCTTCTGTGAAATTTCTGGTTACTTTAGCAACTTGCTCTACAGTTACACCTTTGTCTATCAGTTTTAATAACCTGTCTGATGCTACTTCTAATCCCCCAGAAACAGCTATGCAACCAGATGCTTTCAGAAGTAAACACAAATCAGCAGTAAAACTTTTCTCGAAACGAATGTTAGTCCACCAGGTAACAGAAACTTTTCGTCTTAAAATTTCTAAAGCTACTTCACGCATCAACGCAGGTGGTGCCGCTTCATCGACAAAGTGGAAACCATTTTGACCAGTTTTTTCAGCTAACTCTTCTATCCTATCTACAATCAGCTTTGCGGCAACGGGTTCATAAACCTTGATGTAATCTAATGAGATGTCGCAGAAAGTACATTTACCCCAATAACAACCGTGTGCCATAGTCAGCTTGTTCCAGCGACCATCACTCCACATTCGGTGCATCGGATTTACGATTTCTATGACAGAAATATAATTGTCTAACTGCAAATCTGAATAATCTGGCGTACCCACATTAGCCTGTTTATAGTCGCTCTTTAAAGCATCGTTCCTATAAGCAACCTTTCCATCTTCCAACAAAAAAGTTCTTTTGTAAAGGTTAAATTCTCCACCTTTTATAATCGCATTGCACAACAATTCGATTGGCAATTCTCCATCATCCAAAGTAATGTAATCGAAAAATTCGAATACTCTTTTATCTGATAATGAACGTAATTCTGTATTTGGAAAACCTCCACCCATCGATATTTTAATATGTGGATGGTTTTGTTTTACAAATTGCGCACAGCGAAAAGCCGAATATAAATTCCCAGGAAACGGGACAGAAATGAGGAACAACTTTGGTTCAACTTCTTCTATTCTATTTCTAAGGATATCAATCAGGATTTTATCTATGTAAGTAGGTTCTTGATTTAAAACATCATATAACTCATCAAATGAATTTGCACTTCTACCTAATCGCTCTGCATAACGGCTAAAACCAAAATTTGGGTCAACACATTCTACTATGAAATCAGAGATATCTTCTAAATACAGTGTGGCTAAATGTTTGGCTTTATCTTGCGTTCCCATTGCTCCAAAAGCCCAATCTAATTCTTCTAATTGTGCAAAACGAGAAGCTTCTGGCAAAAAATCTTCTTGACAAATTTGTAGCGCCAAAGTTGGATTTTTCCCTTGTAAAAAAGCGATAACCGCATCAATGGTTTTTAAGTATTCTTCTTTTAGGGCTAGAATTCGTTGAACATTAAAGGATTGTAGTATGGCGCTTCCACTCCCGAAGAAGTCGGGACAAGTTCGCTCAGTGTGACAAAATAAGTCTGATAATCCTTTTTTAGAAAAAAGTGCTAAGATTACCTCAATCCCTAAATCTGCTTGGGTTGAAGAAATACCTTTTGTATTTAAAAAACCTTTGATATACGCAGTTGCCGGATACGGTGTATTCAGCTGTGTAAATGGAGGTGTAATTAAAAGAAGGTCGCTTTTCAAAAGATTTGTTTTCTGCAAAAGTACAATTTTAATTATTTAAGGTGAAGTGTTAATAGTGTGGTGAACCAAGTGTTAGCTATCCATCCTTCGTTCATCTTACGTTCATCCTTCGTTTATCCTACGTCTTTATAGGCTCTAAACAAGCACATAATAATACTTTATTGAGTTGGTTTTGCTTGCTATCGATTTAGGATTGCTTCGTGCCTTGTAAGGCAATTAAAAGCTACAAATTCTGTGCAATTACAAAGCCACTTGCCCAGGCCCATTGGAAGTTATAGCCCCCAAGCCAGCCAGTTACATCCATACATTCGCCACCAAAATATAATCCTGGTATTTTTTTGCATGCTAATGTTTTGGAAGAGATTTCGTTGGTATCAATTCCGCCACGCATCACTTCTGCCTTATCATAGCCCTTATCGCCTGCTGGCTTCACTTTAAATTCGTGAATGATTTGCTGAACTAATTCCATATCCGCTTTGCTTAAATCGGCTACAGTTTTACTTAATGGTAAAAACTTACCTAAAGCATCAGTGAATTTCTTAGCATAATAATGGTTTAACAAAGTTGATAAAAGTGTTCTACCGTTCGATTTACGTTCATCATCTATTAACTCAAGTATACTTTGATTTGGTAGTAAGTTGATATTGAAAACTTCGCCCCTGCGCCAGTAAGAAGAAATTTGCAAAATTGCAGGGCCACTTAATCCCCAATGTGTAAATAGAATATTTTCTTCAAATGAGATTTCATCGTTACTAACTTCACAGAAAACTGAATTGCCAGAAAGTTGCGCATACCAATCTTCGTCTTTCCCAGTAATAGTTAGGGGAACCAATGCTGGTGCCGTTTCTATAATTTTTAATCCATTGTTTCGAGCAAATCTAAGTGCAAAATCAGTTGCTCCCATTTTCGGAATGGGTAATCCACCACTTGCAATAACTACTTTTGAAGTAGAGATAGATTTAATCTTATCGCCAACGGCATAAATTACTGTAAAGCCTTTGTCAGTTTGCTCAATGTCTTTAACATCAGCATTACACCAAATTTCTTGTTCCATTTCTTTGCAAAGTGATGTAAAAACCTCGACAACGTCTTTGGCATTTTTATCCTCAGGAAACAACTGGCCTAAAGTTTTCTCTTTTCCTACAATGCCATAAGTCTCAAAAAAATTGATGGTATCTTCAACCGTCCATTGGTTAAATGAGGACTTTAAGAAATGTGGATTTGCGGATATAAATTGTTCTGTAGTTGCCCATTGGTTGGTAAAATTGCAACGACCGCCACCAGAAATTAAGATTTTAGCACCAGGTTTAGTATTTTTTTCAAGTACAATAACTTTTTTGCCTAAAAAGCCAGCTTGTACCGCACACATTAATCCACAAGCACCAGCACCAATAATTATTGCATCTACATCCATTAGGACAAAGTTATAAGTTTTAAGTGTTACGTTGTAAGTTTAGCTGGTAATAGTAGTACAATTCTTTATTGTCTAGCCGCGACAGTAGCGAACACGAAGCCCGAAGTTTACGCAGGGCGAAGTAAAGCGAATGGCGGGACTGAATTTTAATAGTAGCATTGAACTTGCGCTTCAAAAAAATAGACAAAGCTTGATTTCACAAAATCCAAATTCGCGTTTATTTTTTGTTATTTTTGCGGCATATCAATCTATTATAAATAATGGCAAAACAGATAAGCGAGTTAAAATTAGGCATATTAGGCGGCGGACAATTAGGTAGAATGCTGATACAAGAAGCCATCAACTATAATTTAACCACTTTAGTTTTAGACCCAGACCCAGATGCACCTTGCAAAAGCATTGCTAACAAATTCGAATGTGGTTCAATTACAGATTTTGATACGGTTTACAACTTCGGTAAAAAGGCAGATATCATAACCATAGAAATCGAAAAAGTTAATATCGAAGCATTAGAGCAGCTGGAAAAAGAAGGCAAAATGGTATTTCCTCAAGCCCGTGTTATCAGATTAATACAAGATAAAGGAGTGCAAAAGCAGTTTTTTAAGGAAAATGATATTCCTACTGCCCCATTTCAATTAGTAAATTCTAAGGCCGATTTAACAAGTGGAAACTTTTCTTTCCCTTATATGTTAAAACAACGTAAAGATGGCTATGATGGCAAAGGTGTAATGAAAATCAGCAATCTTGCCGATGTAGACAATGCTTTTGAAGCACCCTCTTTAATTGAAGAATTAGTAGATTTTGACAAGGAAATTGCTGTTATTGTTGCCAGAAATGCAAATGGTGATATGAAAACATTTCCAATGGTAGAAATGGAGTTTAACGCCGAAGCTAATTTGGTAGAGTTCTTAATTTCACCATCCACTTATCCTGATGATATCCAGCAAAGAGCTGAAAAAATTGCCATTGATATCGCATCAGCATTAAATGTGACAGGAATTTTAGCGGTTGAAATGTTCGTGACTAAAAATGGAGATATTTTGGTAAATGAATTAGCTCCTCGTCCGCATGGGCGATACTCGCTCTATCAGCAATGCGGTAATGATTAATTTATTAGGCGAAAAAGGGCACGATGGCTTAGCTAAATACGATGGTTTAGAGAACATAATGGCAATTGATGGCGTTTATGTACATTTATACGGCAAAAAATACACGAAACCTTTCCGTAAGATGGGCCACGTTACTATTGTAGACCACAACCGTGACCACGCCATTGAAAAGGCAAGATACGTACAGCAAACTTTGAAAGTGATTTCATAACAGGTTAAAGAGCAAGGAATAAAGATTAAGGACAATAAGTATAGAACAAACAATATGAGCGCAAGAGTAGGTATTATAATGGGTAGCAAATCTGATTTAAATGTGATGCAAGATGCTGCTGATATCTGTAAGGAATTTGGTATCGAATTTGAAATGACTGTAGTTTCGGCTCATCGTACGCCTGAAAGAATGTTTACTTACGCTAAAGAAGCTGCTCAAAAAGGTTTAAAAGTAATTATTGCTGGTGCTGGTGGCGCTGCTCACTTACCTGGAATGGTTGCCTCTATAACAACTTTACCTGTTATTGGTGTTCCGGTAAAATCATCTAATTCTATTGATGGTTGGGATTCTATCTTATCTATTCTTCAAATGCCAAATGGCATTCCTGTTGCAACAGTTGCTTTAAATGCGGCTAAAAACGCTGGTTTGTTGGCTGTTCAAATTTTGGCAACTGCCGATGAAAGCTTAGCTCAAAAAATGCAGGCTTATAAAGATGATTTAAGGAAAAAGGTAGAGGAAAGTGCTGACGAGATGAGTTCTCAGTTATAAGTTTTCAATTAGCACCCAAAACTGTTAATCGCAAATTGTTAGCTGCAAACTAGTTTAAACTCGGGTCACTAGGAAAATTACTCACGTGGGCATATTTTGGACCGAGGTTGATGATCACCTCTCGCCAAAGTTCTTCTTCATTATGTGAAAAGACCACATCTGGATGAAATTGGTCAGAAACTATCCAAGTATTTTCATTTATTTCTTCAGTCAACTGGTCTATCCCCCATCCAGAATA
>SEDG01000149.1 GCA_004295885.1 Pedobacter sp.
TGCATCAATTACACGTGTAACATATCCTTCTCTCTTTTCGTCTACAAAACGAACAAAATCACCTAGCTTAAACATAAATTGTTTTATTGTTAAATTGCTTTATTGTTGGGACCTACTGCAAATTGAAAACTGCCCACTGATTACCACCTAATCAAGGCACTTGCCCAAGTAAAACCAGAGCCAAATGCAGCAAGACAAACTAAATCGCCTTCTTTAATTTTTCCTGCTTCCCAAGCTTCACATAAGGCAATGGGTACAGATGCGGCGGTTGTATTTCCGTATTTTTGAATGTTATTAAAAACTTTATCGTCGCTTAGGCCTAACAGTTGTTGCACATATTGGCTAATGCGTAAATTGGCTTGATGTGGTACTAGTAAATCAATATCCTCGGCTTTTAAATTATTTGCTGCTAGCGCTTCCCTTATCACCTCTGGAAATTTCACTACTGCCTTTTTAAACACTGCAGGACCATCCATATAAGGTAATGCGGCTCCGCCTTCTAGTTGTTCGGTTGTCATAAATAAACCTCCCAACTCTTGTTCTGGATAACCAGGCTTTTCTGGCAACCACTTATTAGCCGCAGCACCTGGATAAAACATCGCCAAAATCTCCGCATCTGCGCCATCGCTATGCAAATGCGTACTTAAAATCCCTTGCCCTTCTTTTTGAGTAGGCTGTAAGACAACGGCTCCAGCACCGTCACCAAAAATTACAGAGACATTGCGACTTCGGGTTTCGAAATCCATAGCAAACGAATGTTTCTCTGAACCAACTACCAGAATGTTTTTATACATTCCAGTTTTAATAAATTGATCGGCAATGGATAATGCGTATAGAAATCCAGAGCATTGATTGCGAACATCAAGCGCTCCAATTTCTTTCATTTTCATTTCCCGTTGCAACAAAACACCACAACCCGGGAAATAATAATCTGGACTTAGCGTAGCAAAAATGATAAAATCTACATCTTGTGCGGTAATGCCTGCTCTTTCAATTGCAATTTTTGCCGCTTCAACCCCCATTGTGGTGGTGGTTTCGCCCAATCTATCCGCAAAGCGACGTTCCTTTATGCCAGTGCGTTCTTGTATCCATTCATCATTGGTTTCCATGAAACGAGATAAATCATTATTGGTATACACATTCTTAGGAACATAATAACCAATGCCTGCGATTTTGGAACTTTGCATAAGTTTTAATTTGGATAACAAATGTAATTATTTTGGTTCATAGTCTATGGTTAATGGTCGATAGATAAATTGCTTACGAACTATCGCCATTGTCTATCAACTATGGGCTATTAACTACTAAAAATTTGTTTATTTTTGTACCATGTCAACAGAAACCAAGGAAGAAACATTTACACTCGAAGAGATTTTAACCTCTTTAAAAACGGTTCATCGTTTAATATTATGGAACGATGATGTAAATACTTTCGAACATGTAATTTGGTGCATGATGAAATACTTAGATTACAACGAGTCTCAAGCTGAAAAAATTGCTTGGGAAGTTCACAACAAAGGCAAATGCGCTGTACTAGAAGGTTCTTTTACAGAAATGGAAGTTTACAGAAAGATTTTACAACAAGAAGGATTAACAGTTTCTGTTGATTAACCCAACTGCCCTAGTAATTCCGTTAACTCCGCTTGTGTAGCTTGAGTTTTATCTTTTGCATACCAACCATGTAATTGTTCAGCAACTAAACCTGCATCTTCAATTTCTAGTTTCCATTGTTTTAGTAAGGTTTGCAAAATTTGTGGCCTTGGTCCCCATTTTGGTAAAACCGGATTTTTATTTTCATCCAATACTAAAAGCACAGGAATAGCCCTTCCTCCGTTAGTAAGGTAATTATCAATCAACTCCAGATTCTTATCCCTCAATACAATTCTCAAAGAGATTTTCCCATCTGAAGCGGCAACAATTTTTTCTATCACAGGCAAAATCTGGGCAGCATCTCCACACCATCCTTCACTAATCACCAAAAAGTTATAGTTGGCTTTTACATTTGCAATTGCTTCCAGCAAATCAGGGTTAAGAACAGTCGTTTTTTCAACTCTGTTCATTCTTTGAATGTTCATTTTAGTATAATGCAACATTCCAAGTGAGTGGTCATCCCCCGTGGTTTTGTTTTCTAAAAATAAACCATTTATTAGTTCGCGATAAATGATATAATCCATTCCGTTATCAAAAATATTACTGTAATTGAGCATAAAATAGCTGTAATAAAATAGTTACGCCTCGTTTTTTTAAACCATCAAAGCCGACCTTTGTCAATTCACAAGGAAAACGGAAAGAAAAATTTAAGATGAGACACTTTACTACCAAAGTTCTGCTATTTGCACTAGCATTTTGTATAATCACTGTAAAAATATTCGCTCAAACTACTGGCGAAGGTAAGATTAGCGGAAAAATTATTGAAGCCGAAACAAATCAAACTATCCCATTTGCGGGAGCGGTGCTATTAGATAAAAAAACAAAAGTAATTGTAAAAGGCGTACAGACAGATGCCGACGGTAATTTCATTTTAACCAATATACCAAAAGGCACCTACACTTTTAAAGCTAGTTATGTTGGTTTTCAAACTATGGTTAGGGACTCTGTTTCTATATCAGACGCTGTTAAAACGGTAGATTTCGGCACTATCAAAATGAAACCTGCCAAAGGAAATTTATTAAGCGAAGTAAAAGTTACTGCCCCAAAAACGACAATGCAATTGGGTATTGATAAAAAGGTTTTTTCGGTAGACCAAAGTTTAGTAAGTGAAGGCGGTTCTGCCTCAGATTTATTGCAAAATGTTCCATCTGTACAAACAGACATAGAAGGTAATGTAAGTTTGCGTGGTTCTGCTGGTGTAAAGGTTTTGATAGACGGTAAACCATCATTAATTGCTGGCGGTAACGTTGCTCAAATCTTGCAATCAATTCCTGCGAGTTCAATCGAAAGTGTAGAATTGATTACCAATCCATCTGCAAAATACGATGCAGAGGGTCAATCAGGAATCATCAACATTGTTTTAAAGAAAAACAAAAAACTAGGTTTTAATGGCTCATTGGCACTGTCAGCTGGTAATCGTGATAATTACAACGGAAATACCAGTTTAAGTTTCCAAAATAGCAAGATTAATCTTTATGGAAATTATGGTTATCGTTACGGCAATCGAATAGGTGGTGGTTATAACAACATTGACTACATTGACCCAATCAATTCAATTCCTACTGGTTTTGCCGACCAACTTTCTAACTCTAAAGATTTAAACAAGAGCCATAATTTAAAGGCAGGGATAGATTATTATTTAGCCGAAAAGAGTGTAGTTAGCTTTTCAACCGGTTTTAATTTGAGGAATGAAGATGAGAATGAGTTTTTAAACATTGATAAGTTGGGTGCTACAAAAAATCCTGTTGAATTAAGTAGAAGAAGAAATGTAGAAAACGGCGATGGAAAAAGTGTAGATTTAAACTTAGATTTCTCACAAAAATTTAAAAAACCAAAAGAAGAACTTACCATAAATCTTGGCTTTTCACAGGGTAATAACGACAGCTTTCAAGTTTACAACACAAATATCTATAACATCAACGGTGCAACAGTTAATAATTTAGATGTGCAACAAACTGACAGATTTAGCTTCAATAGAAACTATAATGCACAACTAGATTACAGCTTACCTGTTGGCAAATCAGGTAAAATTGAGGCTGGATTACGTAGCCAGGTTCGTATATCAGAAAGTTCTACCTATGCTGACGAATTAAGCCCGGTTAACGGTCAGTTTAACTTTAATTATGCTTTGAGTAATGAGTTTAACAATAAGGATCAAGTGCATGCAGCTTATGTAAATTATCAAAATCAGGTTAATAATTTTGGTTATCAATTTGGTTTAAGAGCAGAAGATGCAGCTTTAGATACACGTTTAGGTGCTTATGATATTAATACTAATCTTAAATATATTCCAGGTAGAGTTGCTTATACTCGTATTTACCCAAGTGTATTTTTAACCCAAAAACTAAAAGGCGACCATCAATTACAATTGAGCTATAGTCGTAGGGTAAATAGACCTAGAGGATGGGACACTAACCCTTTTTTAGACGTGTCTAATCCATTAAACTACCGCCAAGGAAATGTGAATTTATTACCAGAAGATGTACACGCTTTTGAGTTTAGCCATAGCAAATTTTGGAAAAAGTTTTCATTGATATCATCAGTCTATATGCGCCAAACCAATGATGTAATTCAGCGTATAAGAACCGAACCTGACGCAAATGGAATTACCATTACAACTCCACAAAACTTAACAAGAAGTATTAATAGTGGTTTAGAGTTAATTGGAAAATTCGATTTATTTAAATCATGGAACTTTACAGCGAACGTTAATCTTTACCAAAGCAAAATAAAAGGCGTACCTGCTTTCGGCATAGTAGAAAACTCTGGCTTTAGCTATAACACCAACCTAACCAACAACTTTGTGTTGCCTTACGGCGTAACACTTCAACTTCGAGGCGAATATCGTTCTAGGGAAGTAATGGCACAAGGCATAAGAAAAGCAATGTATGGTGTAGATGCTGGAGCTAAATACGATTTGAATAAAAAAGCTAGTTTAAGCCTTAATGTTAGAGATGTTTTTGCCAGCAGGAAATGGCAAATGCAAACCACTGGCTCAACTTCTATTGTAGATTTTAGCCGTTTATTTGGTGGTACCCAAGCAAATCTAACTTTCTCTTACCGTTTTGGTAAAACCGATTTTAGCTTTAAGAAAACTAAAAAATCAGACGAACAAGGTTCTCGTCCGGATGAAGAATCATTTTAAACTTTTATATTCGCCATACCTTGAAAAGATTGTCGTTACTTTTTTTAGCCTTTGCCTTTTTTAGCTTAATTTCCTTCAGCGCTAATGCTGCAGAAAAAGGTATTATTAGAGGTAAAATTGTGGAAGAAGTGGGCGCATTACCCATTCCTTATGCTGCAGTTTCTTTGTACGAAGGCACAAATGAGCAAACGCTTTCCATTACACAGAGTGATGAAAATGGTTTCTTCAAAATCAGCAATTTAAAAGTTGGCACTTATCGAGTAAAAATTAGTTACGTTGGCTACACTAATCTTTTTGTAAATGAAATTATCATTACTGAAAAAGATTTCGATAAAAATCTCGGCAATTTAAAGCTGGCCAGCGAACAAAGCAGCTTAAATGAAGTTGTAATTACGGCACAAAAACCTTTGGTAGAATTTGGCGCTGATGTAATTACTTATAATGTTGGCTCTTCTGTTTTAGCCGAAGGAAGTACAGCAACCGATGTACTTAAAAACGTGCCAATGGTGCAGGTAGACATAGACGGAAATGCCACCATTTCTGGCAAAAGGAGTACCAGAGTTTTTATTGATGGGAAACCATCAGATTATATGACATCGAATATCGCCGATTTGTTAAACGTATTACCATCTGATGCTATTGAGAAAATTGAAGTGATGACAAATCCACCGTCCAAATATTCTGGAGATGGAGAAGGAATCCTCAACATCGTGATGAAAAAAGGCTTCAAGGTAGGGTTTAATGGCAATATTGGTATAAATGCTGGTTTACAAGGCAATTCAAACACCAATGCTTTTGCATCTTATCGCGGTAAAAATTTTAACATCAATGGTGGCGGAGCTTACAGACAAAACATTGGCAAAGGAAATAGCGAAAGTTACAGGACAAATATTTTCCCTGATACAACTTTTTATTACAATCAGTTTAATAACAATAGAAACGATAATGAAGGTGGCAATTTTAGGGTAGGTTTTGATTGGGACATCACGCCAAAACAAAGTCTACGCCTATCAACAAACTACAACGTAAACAGTAACAACAGTATTTCTGGAAACGATTTTTATTACTTAAATGAAGAGCAAATTGCCACTCGCCTACGCAATCAGCAAAACCTTGGCGATGGAAATAGCAATAACTTTGTTTTTAATGCCGATTATAACCTACAAACAGATACCGTTGGTGGTAAAATGACTATTGGCGTTACTGTAAATACCAATTCGAATAACGATTTGCGTTCTTATAACCGTACTTATGCTTTCCCCACCAATTTAAATCCGAGTTTGCAGCAAAACAACAACCAAGTTGGTAACGATGGATTAACTTTTAACTTAGATTATGATAAGCCAGTTTTCAAAAAACGAGACCAATTAGAGTTCGGACTTGCTTATAATTATCGTAAAAATGATAACGATTTATTGGTACAAAATTTCAATTACCAAACACAAGAATACATCACTAACCAAAAGCTAACCAACAAGTTTTTTTACAACGAAAACATCTTATCAGGTTATGCAGCGCTTTTCCAAGTGTGTCAGTCAATCGTTTTTTTAAAAAAAGATATAATTTTGGCGCAACCTATAGTGTTCGTATCAACCGACCAAGGGAGTTCGCCTTAAATCCGCAGGTTAACAATGCAGACACCTTAAACATTTCTTACGGAAACCCAGATTTATCTCCATCTTATACTCATCAAATGGATTTAAGTTTTGGCGCTTTCGGATTAAAATGGTCATTTACGCCTCGTATTTCTTACTCGAACAGTAGCGGAGTTATAGAAAGATATAGAATTGTAAATCCTAACGGCATTTCTGAAAGTACATTTGATAACGTGGGTACAAACCAATCTTTTGCCCTAATGTTAATCGGAAATTTCCGCCCTACCAATAAGATTTCTACGAATGGAAATTTTAGTGTTATCCAAAGCAAATATAGTTCTTCTTTAAATTCGTCATTAAATAGAGATGGATTAAGTTTACGAGGCTCGTTAGGAATTTCTATGCAATTGCCTTATAAAACAGCGTTTGAGTCTAACTTAAACTACGCGAACAACATCACTGCCCAAGGTCGTAATAAAGGTTCTATTAATAGCAGTTTTGGTGCAAGAAAAAGCTTCTTTAAGAATACTTTAAGTTTAAGAATTAGCACACAAGACCCATTTGGAAGGAGGAACAATAATTCTTTTAACCAAGGTTTAAATTTTATTTCTCAAAGCTATTCAACCAATAATTCTAGCAATGTAAACTTCAGCTTAAACTATCGTTTTACTAAGGTGAAAGTTAACAAAGTTGTTATTCCGCCGGCTCCTAAACAGTAAAGCTTAACAATGCTTCTTCTTTTGAAAAGCAGTTTCAGCATTTCAATTATTGGTTCTGCCCGCTTTTCTTACGGCCACAAAAAAAAGGGTGGCCTTCATACAATCGGGTTTAGAAAACATAAGCCTGTGCTAAAATGTAAAACTGTGACTAAAGCCTTAAAAAGCATTACTTGGCTTTAGCCAAATCAGAAATCCAATTTTATAAAGCTATGTCTGGTTGCATTTGCCAAAAACCAGTACCGTTAAAATATAAACCTGATTGAACGAATGCCGTTCTTCGCGGCTTAGGAAAAGCAGGACTAAACTGGCCAAAAACTACTGTCATTGTTTTTCAAAATTTAAAAACTAGAACTAAGACTTCATAATTCTCTGTATCTTGCGTTCATGAGCACGGATAACCCTTGGAAAGTTTTAAGCAGTCAAAAAATTTATGACAATAACTGGATATCGTTGACAGAACATCAAGTTTTAAATCCGTCTGGGGGCGCAGGAATTTATGGCGAAGTGCATTTTAAGAATCTAGCCATTGGTATTTTACCATTGGACGAGGAATTAAATACCTGGCTGGTTGGGCAATTTCGCTTCCCCACAAAAACTTACAGCTGGGAGATTATTGAAGGTGGAGGCGCTTTAAATGACGACCCAATAGAAAGTGCCAAACGTGAGCTTGCCGAAGAAAGTGGATTAACTGCGGAACGTTTTACAGAGATACAGCGAATGCATTTATCTAATTCTGTTACAAATGAATTTGCGTATATCTATTTAGCACAAGGCTTAACGGAAGGTGAATCATCACCAGAAGAAACAGAGAAATTGATTATTAAAAAGATGCCTTTTGAGGAAGCCTATCAAATGGTTTTAAATGGAGAGATAACTGATAGCATAAGCGTTGCGGCTATTTTAAAAACAAAAATATTAATACAAGAAGGTAAAATTTAAACTAATGAGTAAATTTTTAGGCTACATTTTCGGCCCTATCTTTAACATCGTATTCTTTTTATTTTTATGCATTTTCCATCCCATACAATGGATTTGCTTTCGCTTTTTTGGGTACAAGGCACATAAAGTTTCTGTAGATGTTTTGAACTTTTTTTTAACCTATAGCAATTGGGTTTTATTTAACTCCGTAACTTTTAAAAACGGACAAAAACTGCCTGTCGATAAACCCATTATTTTTGTCGCCAACCACCAAAGTATGTATGATATTCCTGCCATAATTTGGTTCTTAAGAAAACATCATCCCAAGTTTATTTCTAAGATAGAACTAACTAAAAACATCCCTTCTATCTCCTATAATTTAAGAGTAGGTGGCGGCGCTAACATTAATCGAAAAGACAGTAAACAATCAGTTTCTGAGTTAATAAAGTTGGGCCGCAGAATGAAAGAAAATACTTGGAGCACGGTAATATTTGCAGAAGGCACTAGAGCTAAAGACGGCAACATAAAGCCTTTTAATGTGGGTGGCATTGCAACCTTGCTAAAAGTTGTACCTGACGCCTTAATCGTTCCAGTTGCCATTGAAAATTCTTGGAAAATTGTGCGTTATGGAAAGTTCTTTTTAACAGTTGGCAATCCAATCAAATGGACTGTTTTAAAACCTATAGATAAACCCGATAAGAACGCTGAAGAAATAGTTTTAGCGGCCGAGAATGCAATTAGAGAAAAATTAAATCAGCCACCTCGTTTGCTAGAAGTAGATACAAATAGCATTAAGCCATAATAGCCACAGATAAAAGGATAAACACAGCTAACATATTTCTAAATGTGTGCATATATTGCGTGCATCCGTGGTTAATTTAAAACATCATCCCATGAGAATCATCAAATACCTTTTAATTGGTTTTTTAAGTTTTAGCCTCAGTGCAAGTGCACAAAAGAAAAAGCAAGAAAATACTTTGCTCTGGGAAATATCTGGCAATGGATTGGCAAAACCATCTTATCTTTTTGGCACTTATCATTTTGCTGATAAAGGGTTTGTAGATACAATGAAGGTTGTAAACGAAAAACTAGCAGCAGCAGATATGGTGGTTGGAGAGTTAATCATCGACAAGGAACTGGCGGTTAAGCTAATGCCTTACATGATTTTGAAAAATAATTCTTTGGATAAATTATTAAGTACTTCGGAGTATAAATTAGTGGATGACTACCTAAAAAGCTTAGGGAAATATGAGCTTAAAATGTTCAATATGTTTAGTCCGATGGCCGTACAAACTATGATTATTCAAATGACATCTCCCGTAACTTTTACTGAAACCAATCCTGCCATCGACCAGTATTTTCAGGATTATGGCAAGGCGAATAACAAGGATGTAATTGGTTTGGAGACACTGGAAGAACAGGCTAAAATTCTATTCGGCAGTAGCCTAGAAAGGCAAAAGGAAGTATTGGTTAAATATGTTAAAGAGGCAGAGAAAAACAAAGCGGAAAGCCAAAAACTTTATGATGAATATATTGCCCAAAACTTTAAGGCAATAGAAAAAAGGTTCTCCAAATTAGATGATTTTACCCCTGAAGAAAACGACAGGTTATTGAAAAATCGCAATGTAAAATGGGTAGAAAAACTGCCAATTCTAATGCGAAACAAAAGCTTATTTATCGCTATCGGCGCTGGCCATTTAGTGGGTAAAGATGGGTTGATTAAGGGTTTTCAGGCTAAGGGCTATACAGTTAAACCTGTGGCGACGAATTAATCATAAATTCAGGGTGACGTAATGTGTATCAACCACTCCCTAGATATTCTTCCCGTCAATCAGTTTAAAAAATTCATCTCTGTAAGTGTCTCCTATCGGGATGATTTTAGATGCGATTGAAATACGACTACGTTCTATGCTTTCAATTTTATCAAGCGAAATGATGTACGATTTATGAACCCTGATGAACTCTCCTTTTGGCAAGGTTTCTTCCATCTTCTTCATATTCTGCAACGTAATTACACGCTCTGATTTTGTGAAAATAGAAATGTAATCCTTTAAACCTTCTATATACAAAATATCATCCAGTTCTATTTTCTGTATCTTATGCTCTGTTTTTACGAAAATAAAATCTTGGACTTGTTGCTGTGCAGGCGCTGCCATAAAGGTTTGTATGGTTGGAGGTTCCGGAACTACAACCGCAGCAGGTTCTGATTTTAACAATTGGTTATGAACTTTTTCTACAGCTTTGTAAAAACGGTCGAAAGCGATTGGCTTTAAAAGGTAATCTGAAACGTTCAAATCATAGCTTTCCAATGCATATTGAGAATAAGCAGTTGTTAAAATATAGTTCGATTTTCCGCTAGCTATCTTTAAGAATTGAATTCCAGTTAAATCTGGCATCTGAATATCTAAAAACACTAGATCAATTCCTCCAGCTTGCACCAATTGTAGCCGAATTTACAATATTTAATTTATACCTATCGGGATAAAGCAACTGTAATCTTCGTTCCACGTTATTTAAACCAACACCGCCCATTGCATCTTTATTGGTCTTACTTTTTTTATTACTTACACTAAAGTGAAGTATTTTTTGGTTGGCAATAATATTGATTTTAATTGGGTCTTCGGGCTCATTTGCAACGCCATGTTTAAATGCATTTTCTACAAAAGAAATTAATATCAGCGGCACAATTTTCTGCCCATCTATTTCTCCGTTTATGGTAATTACAACTGAAGCTCCATCTTTAAATCTTAATTTTTGAAGTTCTACAAAGCTGGTTACATATTCAACTTCTTTGCTTAAATCTACCCAACTGTCGTTACTTTCATAAATCATGTAACGCATAATTTCAGAAAGCTTTAAAATGGCGTCTGCTGTTTTCTCAGATTTTTGGTAGGCTAAGGAATAGATATTATTTAAGGAGTTAAACAAAAAATGAGGATTTAACTGAGATTTCAAGAACTGTAATTCCATATCCTTTTTCTCACTTTCTAAGTTGCGCTGAATTTTCTCGTTGGAAAACCAGTCTACTGAGAACTTAATAATACAGCTACTTACTAATACAAAACCTGAAAAGAAAGTAGAAGCAAGTACGTATTCATTTACAGATATTTCGTGGATTCTATTGTTTTCCCTTATTGATTGTAGTAAATCTTCTGGGTTTAGAACAGCGATCGTAGTTTTTATCAATACGCTTGCTACCAGAACAAAAATAAAACTTAGCACATATAGCCAATATTTTTTTCTTTTCTGTATAAACTCTGGGATTAAGAATATATAGTTAATATAAAAAGCAGAAAGATTTAAGACACTAAATAAACCATAAGAATATATCAAATCTTTAGTGGTATGTTTTTGTCCAAAGAAAATGGTTGCCAATGCAATTCCTAGCATCATTAACCAAAATACACTATGCAATATTATAGCACCTTTACTCTTCATATTTATTTTATTTATATGCCTCAACTACATCCAAAGTAAATATATCATTTATTTTATGAGGTAACTTTCGACGAACTGGCATTTTTTTTCTACCAAAAGGCTAAAACTACCAATAAGTTGCAAAATAGCCATTTTAACCGTTTATCTAGGATAAAATGCACTTGGTCTAAAACATTTTAGCAGCATGTTTTAATTTATTCTATTTGTTCAACAAAACAAAACAACCTAACAAAAAGAACCTTAAAATAAAACGAGTTATGAAAAAGTTATCAAACGTATCGCCATTCTTACTTTTATTATTTCCAGTATTTGTGATGATGTTATTTGCATTTGCTACAAGCACAAATAACGTTGAAGAAGACGAAGCAGTTGTAAAAACAGCAGCTCCAACATCAAACACGATTGTTAAAGCTACTGCAGCAATTTTAAAGTAAGCATGAGCAATTTCGCAATAGAAACAGTAGGTTTAACTTACAACTTCGGTTCACAAACTGTTGTTAAAGATTTATCGCTACAAGTACCGCAAGGAAGTATCTACGGATTCTTAGGTCCTAATGGAGCTGGAAAAACCACCACCATAAAGATTCTTTTGAACCTGTTACAATCTCCAGCAGACCAAGTATTTATTTTTGGCAAAGAGATCAATTCAAATCGCATTGCAAGCTTAAAACGTATGGGGGCTTTAGTAGAGCAACCTGCTATATATGCGCACTTAACAGGTAAAGAAAACCTAGTTAATCGTTGCATCCTTTTAGGAATTAAAAGAAGCAAATGTGCCGAAATGTTAAGTTTAGTTGGATTAACAGATGCCGCAAACAAAAAAGCTGGCAAATATTCTTTAGGGATGAAACAACGCTTGGGAATTGCCTTGGCTTTAATATCAGACCCTGAATTATTATTGTTAGATGAACCAACAAACGGTTTAGACCCAAATGGGATTATTGAGATAAGAAACTTGATGATTGAATTGACAACTAAACACGGTAAAACCATTTTAGTATCTAGCCATTTATTGGCAGAGATTGAAAGAACTGCTACTCACGTTGGCATCATCAACAAAGGTCAATTATTGTTTCAAGGAACAATTAACGAATTACACGACTTAAGCAAACCATCTGTAAAAATTGAAACTGATAATCAAGAAAAAGCAGTTGAAATCTTGACAAATGCAGGAGCAGAAATAGTTCAGCAAGATGCTCAAACCGTATCAGTTACTTTTAAAACAAAAGCTGATATGGGAACAATGAATTCAATGTTAGTTCAAAATGGTGTAACCGTTTTCGCTATTGGCAAGGAAAGAAAGGATCTTGAAAATTTATTCTTAGACATTACTTCAAAAAATTAACTATGCGCTCATTATACATATCATATTTTTCTGAGTTTTATAAGTCTCGTAAAACGCTTGCGTTTTGGGCAGCCATTATTTTACCAGTACTTATTTGTGGTCTTATTGCATTCGGCTTTTATTCTGGATCAGAAAAGCTTTTAAAATTGAACTATCCTGGATTAGCACTTTGGGGAACTTATAGTGGTGCTGCTTTAAACGTGATGGGTATGCTTATTTTACCTTTCTACGTAATGTTCATGGCCTTTTCTGTAAATAACATAGAACATAAAAATGATACGTGGAAAACGCTTTTCACGCAACCATTAAATAAGTTCTCCATCTATGCCGCAAAATACTTATATGCCTTAACCTTATTATTTATTTGCCTTTTCCTCTTTGCCGCGTTAACATTTGCGACAGGCCATCTACTTCAATTATTGGTGCCAAAATATACTTTTAATGATTATAACCCAATCGTATTATTAGCTAAGTTTTACAGTAAGTTATTTCTGGCTTCATTGGGTATTTTATCACTACAATTTATATTCAGCTTAATTTGGTCAGATTTCCTTAAACCAATGGGGATTGGATTTGTTGGCACAATTGCAGGTATTATTACAGCGAACGTTGGATGGAAATGGGCGTATTTAATCCCGTACAGCGACCCAACTTTAGCCTTAAGAGTTACAAGAACAAAAGGGACCAAAATTGAAGATTTCCCAATATTTACACAAGAAATTTGGGTGAGCGTCATATTTGCCCTAGCACTTTTCATCATAGGATATTTCATATTATCAAAAAGAAATATCAAATAAAGATTTTAGTTTAGTTTTAGTTAAAAATGGGGTTGGTGGATGCTACCCCATTTTTTGTGGAATTAACTATAGAGTTTTAACCACAAAGGCACAAAAGACACAAAGTGATTAGATATTCTTGGTGCTCTTCGTGTCTTGGTGGTTATCACCTTTTAAACTTTGACAAACCATTTGCAAATCATCTAGAGGTTTGTCAAAGTGAAGACAATTAAATTATCTTATTCTTTAAATCTTTATACTTAGACCTGCCAATGGGCAACTGCTCTCCATTTTTTAGCAGTAAGCTATATTTACTACCAGATTGAACTACAATCTTTTCTGCTAGCGCTAAAGAAACTAAATAAGATTTATGAATACGTTCAAATGAACTTGGTAGCAGCAGTTCTAAACTTTCTAACGATTTATCATGTAGCTCCTGCTTTCCGCTTCGTAAATGCAACTCGCTATAAATTCCTGCTCCTTTTATAAAAAGCAAATCATCAATATCTATGAGTTTAATGTTACCAGCCTTTTTTACAGCCAGAAATTTGAGGGATTCATCGCTTGGTTTTACGTTTGTATTTATTCTTTTAAAAGCCTGAGCCAATCTAATTTCATCGAAAGGTTTAGGCACAAAATCCAATACGCCATATTCAAAAGCCATTATCGCCTTATCTGTATTGGCAGAAACAATAATGGTATGGAAAGATTTGGAGACAACAGATTCTAATAAGTCAAAGCCGTTTTCTCCATTTAAATTTAAGTCTAACAACAACAAATCAATCTCATTATTTTCTATGTAAGCCATCCCTTTCTGCACAGAATCGCAAATTGAAATGGTAGAATTCTGCTCAAAGTAATTACTTGCCATTCTGTCCAATCGCTTGGCAATTCTAGCTTCATCCTCAATTATCAATAATCTCATTTGGTATAAATTTTAATTGTTGTTATCCAACCTTGAGTACTTTCTTTTGATGCGAACTCCCAATTTTCGCCGTAACTTTCGGTCAATCGTGCTTTGATATAAATGAATCCATTTCCTCCCTCACGAGACTTAGTTTTTACCCTGTTTTTCGCTAAAGTTTCAAAAGTATATTGCTTGTAATCAGCTGCTGCAAAAAATGATAATTTAAACTTCATACTGCCATCAGCGATCGGGCTACTGTGTGTAATCCCGTTTTCCAAGATGGTATGTATCAACGCTGGCGGAATAAATTCATCTTCATCGATATTATCCTCCTCCCATTTATAGTCAATTTCTTTCCTAAACCGCATAACCGACAAATGCTTTTTGCAAAGCTCAATTTCTTGCCTTATAGG